>CAUCWU010000291.1 GCA_958446555.1 uncultured Lachnospiraceae bacterium
AAGAACTGTTTGATGAAAATGGCAAGCTGATTCCTGAGTTAAAGGAGCTGGCTCCTAAGGGCGATAGAAGAATCGGTTCTAACCCACATGCAAATGGTGGTAAGCTGCTTCGTGATCTTCGTCTTCCAGATTTCCGCAAGTATGGAATTGATGTTCCGAAGCCGGGTGCTGTTGAGGCACAGGATATGATCGAACTGGGCGGATTTGTAAGAGATATCTTTAAGTTAAACGAGGATTCCAAGAACTTCCGTATCTTTGGACCAGATGAGACAATGTCTAACCGTCTCGGCAAGGTATTTGAAGTAACCAACCGTGACTGGAATGATGAGAAGTATGATTCCGATGAATTCTTGGCAGCAGATGGTCGTGTTATGGACTCTATGTTGAGTGAGCATATGTGCGAGGGATGGCTGGAAGGATATCTGTTAACCGGACGTCATGGTTTCTTTGCAAGCTACGAGGCATTTATTCGTGTTGTAGATTCTATGTGTGCACAGCATGCAAAGTGGTTAAAGGTTTGCAATCAGCTGCCGTGGAGACAGTCTATCGCTTCCCTGAACCTGATTCTGTCCTCCAATGTATGGCAGCAGGATCACAATGGATTTACCCATCAGGACCCAGGATTCTTGGATCACATTGCAAATAAGAAGGCAGATGTTGTTCGTCTGTATCTGCCACCGGATACCAACTGTCTGTTGTCCTGCTTCGATCATTGCATCAGAAGCCGTGATTATGTAAATGTTTTGGTAACTTCTAAGCATCCAAGACAGCAGTGGCTGACCATGGAGCAGGCTGTAAAGCACTGCACACAGGGTATCGGCATCTGGGAGTGGGCAAGCAACGATCAGGGCTCTGAGCCAGATATCGTTATGGCATGCTGCGGTGATACACCGACACTTGAGACCTTAGCAGCTGTTACCATTCTTAGAGAGGCTCTTCCAGAGGTTAAGATTCGTGTCATCAACGTTGTCGATCTGATGAAGTTAGAGCCAGCAACTGAGCATCCGCATGGTCTGACTGATGCTGATTATGATGCACTGTTTACCAAGGATAAGCCGATCATCTTCGCATTCCATGGCTATCATACATTGATCCATGAGCTGACCTACACCAGATCAAACCGCAACATTCATGTTTACGGTTATAAGGAAGAGGGTACCATCACAACACCATTTGATATGCGTGTTCAGAATGAGATTGACCGTTTCCATCTGGTAAAGAGTGCTGTTCAGAATCTGCCTCAGTTAGGAAACCGTGGTGCTTATCTGATTCAGAAGATGAATGATAAGCTGGTTGAGCATAAGCAGTACATCCATGAGTATGGTATTGATATGCCTGAGATCAGAGACTGGAAGTGGAACGCATAAAGCTCTAAAAAATAAATTTCTAAAAAAAGACAGGAAAGCCTTCAAAGCTTTTCCTGTCTTTTTCTTCTGTATTGGGCCGGTGTACAGCCTCTTCGCTCGACAAAGATTCGATAAAAATATCCTTTGTTGCGATAACCAACTTCCTCTGCAATCTGTTCAATCGTATTATCGGTATCAGTCAGCAGTTGTTCCGCCTTCTCTAATCGAAGCATCTGTAAATATTCGGTATAGGTCATTCCAGTTTGAGACTTTAACAGTCGATTAAAGTAATCCTCGTGAAAATGAAATTCCTTTGTCAACATCCGAATTGAAATGTGATTCAAATGTAACTTCATAAAGTCAATAATTTGGTTCGACAAAATTACATTCATGCGTTGCCTCTGCTGTTTGGAGAGTGAAAACTCATACTGAGAACCAAGTAACTGAAAAACACGAGTCAAAAGTCCTCGACAAATCAGAGGCGTTGCAATGTCATGACGTGCTAGCTCTTGTAAGACAGACAGAAGCGTATTTTCCATATCCTCAATAAATTGTGCTTCGCGTGGGCGAAATGTCAAAAACTGCTGCAATGATTTTTGCTCCAACAGCGCCATATGAAGAAAAGATGCGATATCATCGGCAACCGTGTGAAAACTACTGATACTTGTAAACATCGCATTTGTGATACCAAAAAACACAATCGTGCATTCACTTTCGTCTAGAATTTCCTGATGCAGACAATTCTTATCAATCAAGCAAAACTCGCCAGAATGGAAGATGTATTCGGTTCCTAAAATCTTTTGATGATATTCCCCCTCCATCACATAGAAAAATTCTAGATATTCATGTGAATGAAGCTGCGTTCTTGTACCCGCCACAAACTCTTTTTCATAGCAAAACGGATATGGCTGTGGAAGAAAAGTAGCAGAGAGTTTGTGACCATCATGAATATTCCAAAAAAGAGCAAATAAATGCTCATCATCTGGCAGAGGAAATGGACGAACACCTTGAGCAGTTGAGGTAGATTCTGGAATTAAAATGCCAAAGCGCTCATATGCATCTGGTGTTTTAATTTCCTCACCGCTTGCCTGATAAATTGTATTTTTTACATATTGTAAAAGTGACATACATCATGCCTCTCTATTTATTTTCTTATTAATTGAATCCTGAATTTCTAAAATGCGAATCTTTTAAAATGGTAAAATCCCGTGACAAACGCCACGGGATTATATACCAGCTATTCTGTATCAAATTCATATTTTGCAAAACTAATTCTACAAAACTAATTCTACAAAATTACTTCTTATTCTCAACCTCAGCTAACTCCATTGCACGAACCTTTAAGGACAGACCAAACAGATTGATGAAGCCCTCTGCATCGTGATGATCATACATGTCGCCAGTAGCGAAGGAAGCAATGCTCTCATTGTACAGGCTGTATGGAGAAGTAGTTCCCTGCTTAATGATGTTACCCTTGTACAGCTTCATGTTAGCGGTACCGGTTACATATTCCTGACTAGTCTTAATGTAAGCGCGAAGTGCGTCACACAGAGGAGTAAACCACTTGCCCTCGTATACCAAATCTGCAAAACGATTGTCAACAGTCTTCTTGAATGCCATGGAATCACGGTCAAGAATCAACTCCTCAAGCTGCTTGTGAGCAGCCATCAGAATGGTTCCGCCAGGAGTCTCATAAACACCACGGGACTTCATACCAACAACACGGTTCTCAACGATATCAACGATTCCTATTCCGTTTGCGCCACCGATCTTATTTAATTCAGTAACGATCTCAGAATACTTCATCTCTTTTCCGTTTAATGCAACCGGAATACCCTTCTCAAAGGAGATGGAAATCTCAGTAGCAACATCTGGTGCCTTCTCAGGAGATACACCTAAAACAAGCAGATGATCATAGTTTGGTGCCTGAGATGGATCCTCTAACTCCAGACCCTCATGGCTGATATGCCACAGATTGCGGTCACGGCTATAGCTGTTATCGACAGAAGAGAACGGAAGATTGATGCCATGCTTCTTGCAGTAAGCAATCTCATCCTCACGAGACTTCATATTCCAGGTCTCATTGCATCTCCAAGGAGCGATAATCTTTAAATCTGGAGCAAGTGCCTTAAAGCCTAACTCAAAACGAACCTGATCGTTTCCTTTTCCGGTAGCACCGTGACATACAGCAACAGCACCCTCTTTTCTAGCAATCTCAACTAACTTCTTTGCGATTAACGGACGTGCCATGGAGGTACCTAACAGATACTCATTCTCATAAGTAGCATTTGCCTGAACACATGGAGCAACATACTCATCGCAGAACTCATCAACAACATCTAAGATGTACAGCTTCTCAGCGCCGGAAAGTTTTGCTCTCTCCTCAAGACCCTCAAGCTCGTTGCCCTGACCTACATTGATACAGCAGCAGACAACATCATAATCATAATTCTCCTTCAGCCACGGAATGATAGCAGTAGTATCCAGACCGCCTGAATAAGCAAGAACAACTTTTTCCTTCATAATTGGATCTCCTCTAATTTTCTTTTCACATTTTGTTGAAAACGATATGTATGTTTGTTTTCTGTACAACACTATACAACATTACTTTTTGAAATGCAATAGGAAAAATGAAAAAAAGTAAAAAAAGGTATTGCATAAATGCCTATATATGCGTATAATATTGAATATTAGTCGAGA
>CAUCWU010000292.1 GCA_958446555.1 uncultured Lachnospiraceae bacterium
CATTCTTATCTGCTTCGCAGAGGAATTTCTGTAAGTTGCCTGACTGTACACAAATGCATGAATACCGAAATGCAGCTGTTTTCTATTTCAAGGAGAAAAAAACGGATTATAAATATGGTATGGCTCACAAAGTATATGAAAATAAGCTCCAGCAGGATTTGATTGTGCAGACTGTCTGCACAAAAATGATAGTTCTGGTAATCAAGGTAAATACTTTTAAGGGTAAGCAGAAAACAGGTCTTGTTAATGTGGAACTTTCTACATTCAATCACCGAGTAACTGGCATTGAGGTGAAGTTTGAGTTTATGCAGATGGAACCCATGACAGATACAGTGAAGTCACGTAGATTGCAGGTATTCTTTGTTGATACGGACGGTATAAAGATTAGTTTTCTGGTACCGATTACTGCGAATATTAAATCTACAGATGCAAAGGATAGACTTATTCAGGAGAAGTTTACTCTTAAGAGTGGTAGATATAGCAGAGATCAGGAATATTTCCTTGTAATTGCGGATTAGGATGATGAAATGAAGGAAATATACAGATATAAGTTCGAAATAGATATTTCGGATATGACTCATTAAGAAACAAAAGATATGGAGGGCCTTAGATGGACAATTCATACATGATTGGAAAAATGAATACCTACATGCATCAGTTGGCAGAAAGAATGAGTAGCTGGTTTGAAAAGAAGTTACCTAAACTGACTGATAATTGGTGGGATGAGCTTGTATTCAACAATCTGTCTACTCTACAAAGAGAGCAGGTAATAAACAAGAATATCACAGAACTGAGAGGATTAGATCTCGCAGCATTGCTCAGAGTGTTTGATCGTAATTGGTTTGTGATAACAAGTTCATTTTTCATAAATAGTAAAGAGAGAAATAAGATAAAGCAAATGATGGAAGTGCGCAATGACTGGGCACATATTTCTTCAGAAGAGATTTCTAAAGACAAAGTAATAAGGGATGTAGAAATCATCATTGAATTGATGCAAGTGTTAGATGCTTCTATGTCTGATACCAGAGATATGGAAGTGTTCATTATGGATGTGGAGGATGATAAGGATATACAGGATAAGGCACCTGAGATTTCTGTCGTGATTCAGTCACCTACTGTAGCAGTTCCATCAGCGTATTCAGGCATAATTACTGCAGGTAGTGTTGTCACTTTGGTTAGTGATCCATCTGTTGCAGGTGCGGTTATTGCAGTTGATAATGACAAATATACAGTTTGGATTAACAATGGTCCTCAGACTTTTTATGCTGAGCAGATTCAATTAAAAGTGGAAGAAAATACATTTGCACATTTGGCTATATCAAGAGTAAGATCCGCTCTCACAGCATATCAGATTAACAATCCAGGATCAAGCAATTTGTATTCACTAAACTCTGCCCGTATTGATTTTGTACCTTACCAGTTCAGGCCAGCATTAAAGATGATAAAGGCGGATTCTCCGCGTCTTTTGGTGGCGGATGATGTTGGTGTTGGTAAAACTATCGAAGCGGGATTGATTTTAAAAGAGATGGAAGCTCGTTCGAGCATTAGTTCTGTGCTTATTATCTGTCCAAGACCGCTTGTGGCAGAACGCAAGTGGGAACTGGAAATGAAGCGTTTTGATGAGAATTTTACACAGCTTGACGGTAAGTCATTAGCTGAGGCGATATCTGAGACAGATAGAGATGGTTATTGGCCGGAGAGGCATAGCAAGACAATTATTCCATATTCTTTGTTCAGTGAAGATATGATTCTTGGAACCGAGTCACAGTCAGGAAAAAAGAAGAAAGGAAAGGGTTTGCAACAATTGGACCCATTGCCACACTTTGATTTGGTAATCGTGGATGAGGCACATAATATTAGAAATGCTAATACATGGGCTTATCAAGGAGTAGAACTGTTTACCAGAGATGCTGATGCAGTTGTATTTCTGACAGCTACTCCTTTGCAGAATAGCAATAATGATCTTTATACATTGCTCAACTTGCTTCGACCTGATGTGGTAATTGACAAAGATACTTTTGATACTATGGCAGAACCAAATGCCTATATCAATTCCTTACTTAGAGTTGTACGAAATCAGGCGGAAGGATGGCAGGACCAGGCGAAAGAAGAGATTTCACATATTCTTGGAACAACTTGGGGTAGAAATGTTATTCAGCATAATCCTAATTTTGCCAAGGTATTTGAGCTTGTTGATAGAGATGCGATAACAAGGGAAGAAAAGATTGAAGCTATCAGCTTGATTGAGAGACTTCATTCCTTTAATAGTTTGATTACCAGAACTAGAAGGCGTGATATTGAGGATTTCTGCATCAGAAGAGCTCAGACTGTCAAGGTTCCATTTACATCAAGACAGCATGAGATTTATGATGCTTTGGTTGACTTTGAAGCAAATGCATTGACTGTGCTTCATGGAAGTAAGGCAGTCAGATTTATGATGTGTACTATTATGCGTCAGGCTGCAAGCTGTATCTATGGTTTAGCACCATTCTTAAATGATTTGGTGCAGAAGAGACTAGTTCAGATTCAGGAAGATGGTGAATTGTATGAGTATGGCTACAGCATGAATTCTGATGATGAGAACTGTATTTTTGAACTCGCAGATGAAATATATAGGCTTACGGAGAATCTTCCTGATGAAGATCCTAAGCTTGAAAAGTTATATGAAATTATAGAGAAAAAACAGCAAGAAGAGAATAACAGAGTAATTGTATTTAGTTCGTTCAGACATACACTTGCTTATGTTAGAAGACATCTTCAAGAAAAGGGATATCGTGTAGCACAGGTTGATGGTTCTGTAAAAGATGAGGAGCGTTACCAGATTCGTTCAAGATTCCTTTTGGATAGAGACGATGAGAATGCTATTGATGTGCTTTTGTTCTCTGAAGTAGGTTGTGAAGGTTTGGATTACCAGTTCTGTGACACAATGGTAAACTATGATCTTCCTTGGAATCCTATGAGAATCGAACAGAGAATTGGGCGTATCGATCGTCGTGGACAGAAGAGTGAAGCTGTTAAGATTTATAACATGATTACAGAAGATACTATCGATGCAATAATTCACGATAGATGTCTTTCTAAGATTGGTGTATTTGAAGCAAGCATTGGCGACTGTTCAGATATTCTTGGTGATATCAGTGAGCAGATATTTAAGATTATGTTCGATGCATCTCTCTCTGATGAAGAGCGTCAGATGAAGATTGAAAAGATGGCCGATAATGAAGTCATGAAGGTTCAGGAAATGAATCGTCTGGAGCAGGAAGAAAAATCTCTGTATGGATTCGATTTATCAAACTTTATTCAGAATAAGGATGTTCAGGATGCAGAGAATGCGTGGATTTCTCCACAAAGTATTTCTAACTTGGTTGATTTGTTCTTGGTTGATTTCCTTGGGGATGGAGAATATATTCGTTCAAGTAAAACATCAGAACTATGTACTATGCGTATATCTGCAGATAAGAGAGCGAGATTAAAGGAAAATCTTGCAAAAATTAATTTGGCAAATACTAATAATGCTACAAAGCTTTGGAATGCATACCTTAAGTCAAATGCACCTCAGATTCGTGTTACATATGATGCAACTACGGCGAAAGATAACCGAGAGGTAACATTCCTAACACAGATGCATCCACTTGTACGGCAGGCAGCCAGATATGAAAGCAAGCAGCTGCCTTGTGTGATTGGCATAAGTATTAGTGATGATTCCATTTCGGCAGGAGATTATGAATTTTTAATTTATGCATGGAAATATGTGGGTCTGAGACCAGACATCAAGTTGATTGCAGTCAGTGATAACGAACAGGTGCAGGCTAATATTTTAGCTTTCCTTCAGTATGCGTCGGATTATGCTTTTGACGATGGGGTGCATACAGGCAAGTGGGATGCTATGGATTCCATCCATTATGAAAAATGGCAGAGTACAAAGGCAGGATATGTACATACAGTAAGAGAAGCTTGCGAGTACAGAGTAGATCAGCTTAGGCAAAATACAACGAAACGCGAGAGGGTCATTCGTGCTCAGATAGC
>CAUCWU010000293.1 GCA_958446555.1 uncultured Lachnospiraceae bacterium
CAGCGTCGATCAGTGACGGTAGATTCTCAGTAATTCCCTGTGCCAATGCAAGTAAAAGCTGCATGCCGATCATGATGAGCTGTGGCAACGCTGAAGCAATTCCCGTAACGAGTGTCGTTACCATGCTGACTGCTGATGGAATCAACTCCGGCAGGGCACTGATCAATCCAGATACCAGCGATTGAACCAACGTTACGCCGCCCGTAATCAAGGCTGGCAGATTGGCTGTAATCGTATCCAGCAATTCAGAAACCAGATGTCCACCTTGCTGAATGAGGTCCGGCAGCCTGCTGGCCATTCCATTGACCAAATTCGTGATAAACTGTGGTCCCTGTGTCTGTGCCAGTTGCAAAATACTATCAATCTGTGACCCAAAAGTCTGATAGAGCAGTCCAAGCCCGGCGAGTACGACAGCAATCAAAGCTGCTGGCATCAATGCTTTCATTGCAAGCCCCATGATCTGGGTCAAGCCGCTGAACATCTTTGAACCAACACCAAAAATCAATTTTCCAACCGTCTGGACCGTTGATGTAACTGTCTGCACAACTTTTCCGCCCAGCACACCGATTTTTTGTATCCCGTTGGCGCCATCCAAGGTTGCCGCATCCAGAATATCTTTAAATGGATTTTTTATTTTTCCAACTGCAGACTGTAATATTCCGCCAAGCTTCGAATTATTAAATGCATTTCCAAGGCTTTTTCCAGCATTTTTTGCCCATTGTGGTGTCTCTTTTAGGGTTTTGTTTATGCCTCCAATACCTGTGGATACCAGTTTCCATGTATTGCTCTGGAAAAAATCGCTTGCTTTGGTAACAACACCTAAAGTTCCAAGAACTGCTCCAAGAGCTTTTACCTTCTCTCCGGTTCCATCCAGAAGGCCTCCAATTTCTTTCAGCCCGCCTTCCAAACCGCCATTTTTAAACGCAGATCCAAGCTTTTCAACCCACTGAATTGCTTTTTCAATGTACTTTCCATCAGCCAACTTTTTATTGGCGTCACTTATGTCGGATGTAATATTCTTTACAAATTCTTTGAGTTTTCCCTTTGCCTGTTCAAACGCGGTTATTCCAATACCTTCAATTCCAGACTTAAGCTCATCAACAGCACCTTTCAGATTATCCGCTTTGATGCTTGCCATCGTCTCTGCTGCTCCAGATGCATTGTTGATCGCATCAGAAAGCTTATTGAAATCCTCATCACTTGCATTGACAATCGCTAAAAGCCCAGACATTGCCTCCTGCCCACCAAGCATAGCCGCATAAGATGCTTTTTCATCCTCAGTCAACCCTTGCATACCTTTTCGCATATCTTTCATAATTTGGGCAAAGGAATGCATATTTCCGTTAGCATCAGTAAGGCTAAGGCCTAATGCAGACATTGCCATGCTAGATTCTTCCGTCGGTTTTGCCATACGTGTAATCGTGGCGCGAAGTGCCGTACCTGCGGCGCTTCCTTTGATAGAACTATTCGCCATTATAGAAGTCGCAAGAGCTATATCCTGAATCGAGTAACCCATTGCGCCCGCTACAGAGCCGACATATTTGAAGGTTTCGCCCATCAAATCGACATTCGTGTTCGCATTGGCAGAAGCGGTCGCCAATACATCGGCGAATTCTCCGCTGTCTTTGGCCTGTTTTCCGAATGCAGTCAATGCATCCGTAACGATATCGGATGTCCTCGCCAGATCACCGCCAGATGCAATAGTCAAATTAATAACGCCATCCATACCGGATAGCATTTCATCCGCCTTCCAGCCCGCCATCGACATATATTCCATCGCAGAAGCTATCTGACTGGATGTGTACTTTGTGGAAGCACCTAGCTGTTTTGCTTTGTCTGACAATTTATCAAAATCTGACCCTGTAGCCCCAGAGAGGGCTGCAACGGAAGACATTGTACTTTCGAAGCTCATACCTGCGCTTACCGCGTTTGTTGTTACGCTTTTAAGCGCACTTCCAACTGCTGTAACTGCTTTTCCACCAATTGCCGCCATTGCGCCGAATCCAAGTCCACTGGATATGGTACTGCGTAGCCGTTCTGCTGTATCGCTGCACGATTTCATCGTCGAAGAGAAATTGCTGTCTACCGCTGATAGAACCGCTTTTACGCTATAAGATTCTGCCGTTTTCACCATCTCCTTTCTTGATCAACTTCGAAAGTCCAGCAAAACGAGGATCTGTCTTTTTTGTTCTCTTTTTTTTCAAATTTTCAAGTTCCCGCTCATAATCGAAGAATTTCTGGAACTTTTTATAGACTGGAACTGTCTTTTTGCCTGTTTTTCGTTCTGCACGCACAGCAAAATCAAGATATGCCTGCCTGTGTGCTTCGAAATTTCGGTCAAACATTTTCAGTTCCAGCGCCTCCATCATGACATTATACTGAGCTACTGTCAGCCGATCCACCTGTTCGAATGATGTAAAATTGAAGTACCGAAAGCAATTCACCGCAACATCATGATAAATTTTTTCGAAATCTACTGTTTCTTCTCGTCCTGAGCCTTCTTCTGAAATTCCTCCAACGCTTTCTTCAAAGCTTCCTGGCGTTCTTTCTCCGCTGCCACTGCTTTCTCGATTTCCGCGACGGTTTTCTTCGTAGCATTGGCTGTCCTTAAGAAACCCAGTGTGTCCTCGAAAAGTTTATCAATGTCTGTTTCCGGATCATCAATATAATCATCCAGCAGTTCTTTTGTAACTCTCGGAGTCTGCCCCTGATTTGCTGCATCTAGCAGATCTACAAGCGGCTCCACCTCTCCATCCATGACGCTGCCGATCATATATTTCAGACCAATTCCTTTGCTGACATCTTTTAAATTGTCAACTGGCACCTGAATTTTTTGTTTACATCGCGAAGGAATCCCATGCCAAAATTAAACTGATACACCTGTCCATTGATTGTAAGTTCCATATCGTTTTTCTCCTTTACTATTCAAAAAGAGGACGATTTCTCGCCCTCAGCATTTTTACGCTCCTGTTTTTGTCGTATCTGTAAATACGTAAGCTGCTATTTCCTGCTGCGCGGTCGTTACGGTTACATCACCTTTCTGACCGGTTCCATTGACACCAAAGGTAAGAGACACCTCCACCATATCTTCGGCGTTTGAAGTCTTTTCTACCTCCGTCACATAGCCCTGGAAGTATTTTCCTTTAAATTTATTGCTTCCGCTGGATGCTGGATCATCCAGATTTGCTTCCCAGATCTCGACCAGTTCATCATTGATCATGGCATCTTCAAGAGAATCGATCAGTGTGTCGCCCTTGGCAAGAATACTGGTTGCCGTAATCTCAACCTCGGCTGCTCCCGGGGTACGGATCGTGCCATCCTTTGTCTCTGTGGTATCGGCATCTTTACTTGTCGTTCTGCCGTTCTCTGTCGTAAACGCTAATGCTGTAGCTGCATTTTTAGCCGCATCTTTTTTAAGGCGGTACAGATAAACGATCTTTTTACCACGTACCGCATCTGCGAATAACTGTAAATCAATTGTTTTTCCCATGCTGTTCTCCTAACTAAATAAAAAAGTCACTTCTACAATTCCATGAAGAAGTGGCTGGTTGGTGGTTGTATCCGGCAATATTCTCTGATTTAAGTCCTTCACGGACCAGGAAAAGTTGCCGGTGTGCTCCAGATGTCTGCAAATCTGCTTGATCTGCAGAAGCATCTGTGAAACTGTGCCGCGCTGCCGCGGATTATCGTGCCAAACGTGGATTGTCTGGCTTACGTTGCCGAACACAGCCGTTTTGTTGGCCTGATCATTCAAGTCGCTGTCCGCCAGATAGACAAACGGATATGGCGTGCCTTCCGGCGGTAAAAACGTGTCATACACACTGTCCGGATACTGTTTTTTCAATTCCAGAAGCAATGCACTGAATAATTCCTGCTGTGGGTCCATGATGTCACCTCGTAAGCTTTTTCAAATCGGATTTGAACTGTTCTTTCTGTGCCGTATAGGAAGGACGCATATACGGCTGTGCGTTCATGTACCGGGTTCCGTACTCCACATACGCCGCATACTCTGCTGTTGGCTCCACT
>CAUCWU010000294.1 GCA_958446555.1 uncultured Lachnospiraceae bacterium
CTGTGCAAATCCAGCCAACAGCTGATTGATACCTGCTGAGGACTTTGTATTCAGCTCATTTACATTTGCGGATAGTGTGCTCATTGCTGCATTGAAGGTCTGCATGCTGGTATTTAATGTATCAACTCCTGCACCAAGTGTTGCAACTGCATCTGCCGGGATCTGCTCCTTCATAGCGGTAATGGTATCAATCTTTGTCTGTACATCACCAAGTGAATCCATCAGAGCAGTGACAGTTGTCTGAATTGTTGTGATCTGATCGGACAATCCAGTAAGCGTTGTGCTCAATCCTGCTAACTGCTCCTGTGTTAACTCTGGTACTTGAATATTAACTGCATTTGCACCTGCAATCGCGCTATTATCAACACCTGTAATATTGGCCGCTGCAGTCTCTAATGAAGCTGCTAGCTCTTCGTTTCCATTCTGTCTTGCTGTTGCCGCCTGGCTTAACAGGGACTGCTTTGTCGCATCTAACTGTGCATTTGCTGCACCAGCTCTGGCTGCGATCTGCTTATTTGCTTCTGCAATCTGATTATTTGCTGCTGCAACTGCCTGCTTGACTCCATTTGCTGCCTGTGCAACTCCTGCACCGTACTGCTGAAGAGTTGCAAGCTGTGTCTTTAATCCCTCTGCCTGTGCCATCATGCTCTGAACTGGTGCAACAATCTGCTCTTTCATTACAGTGGATAATCCCTCTGCCTCTGTGATCAGTTCGTTTCCAGTTGTCAGCATGTTATCTAGCAATGCCATCAGCTGCTGTGTCTCTTCTGTTCCAAGAGATGCCTTCAATGTTGCAGTTCCCTGTGCCAACGCATTGGATGCTGCTAGAAGATCCTCTGTTGTCTCGCCATTTCCATCAACTGCTGCATATAATGTGTTAATTGCACCCTGAATCTGAGTCAGTGCCTGTGCACCGCTTGATAACTGCTTTTCACCTGCAACATATGCTGTTATGCCATCTGCTAATGAATCTGTTCCTGCTGTATAGCTGTTCACACCTGCTGCCAATGTGTTAATTCCTGCTGCAAACTGAGCAACCTTTGTATTTAACTCACTATCACTAGAAAGATTCTGCTGAATCCCTGCATTTAACAGATCTACACCAGATGTGTACTCATTTACACCGCTTGCAAGAGTTGCGGCTCCACTCTGAAGCTGACCTGCTCCACTCTGTAAGCTACCTGCTCCTGTTGCAAGCTGTCCTGCTCCGCTTTGAAGCTCGACTGCTCCACTCTGTAAGGTGCCAACACCTGTTGCAAGCTGTCCTGCTCCACTCTGAAGCTGTACGGCTCCGCTTTGAAGCTGACCTGCTCCACTCTGTAATGCAGTTGCACCACTTGCGAGCTGGCTGACACCGCTTACTAAATCCTTTGTTCCACTCTGTAAGGTGCCTGCTCCATCGTCAAGTGTCTTGGCACCACTTGCCAATTCCCTTGCACCACTCTGTAACTGTCTTGCGCCATCTGCAAGTGAACTTACACCATCGGAGAGATCCACAACACCATCTGCAAGATCATGGGTACCATCCTGTAATTCCTTGACACCATCATCGAACTCGCCGTACTTTTCGTCTAATTCATCAACACCGTCATACAGATCAGAAGTACCATCTACTAACTTTGTTGCTGCATCCTCAAGCTCATCCAGCTTATCTTTGATATCATCAAGTGCATTGTCATCGTCAAAGTCGATATCCTTTAACAGATCGGAAAGTGCAACTGTCAGTGAAGAACTCATTGAAAAGTCGGTCACATCAGCCTCAATCTGTACGCTATCCGGGATATCGATATCCAGTGTATCATCACTGTCATCCTTCTTACTATCGGTATCGTCATCATCGGTAGAAAGAGAAATGGTATCTAACTTTAAGCTATCTTTGAGTCCTGGCATTCCGACACCAACGACAATGTTTCTGCTTCCATCAGAGATAACCTTTCCATTATCAATCGTTACATTTGAGAAGGTATCATCTGGAAGAATCATAGCAGTTAACATCACAAACGGGCTGTAGATTGTCTCGTCTTTTCCGTCTACCTTTGCACTCTTCTTCTCATTGTTTGTATACTGAATCTTGATCTGAAGATGTCCGCTCTTGCCAGCCAAATCCTGTGGCTGCATCTCCTGGCCATCTAATATGTAAGTAAACTTTACAGATACTGGAAGATCCTTGGTGCTCTGACCCTGATAGTAGATATCACTGCCATCGGTACTCCAAGTCAGCTTCTCACCGTTCTCACTGAAGGTCTCATCACCCTTTACATTCTTGATATCGGTCAGATCGGACTGATCCTCAAGACTGCCCTCAGATCCGGCATTCTTTAACCAGTTGGAAACTGTGATCTGCTCTGGATTTCCAGATGCATCTGCGTTGACATAAACGGTCTCTTCCTTTGATACACTAGAGGAATCGGTATTGTTTGTATTGTTTGTGTTCGCGGCCATTGCCACCGGAACACTTCCTACTGCTACTGCCATGCCGACTGCAATTCCGGCTGTCATTTTTCTTTTCAAAGCATGATTTCTATTCATAATATAACACCCTCATTTCTTATTTCTTTCCAAGAAAGTTAATTGATGTCTTGCAAATTACCTTATCGAAAATCAAGAACATTGCTGGCAAGACAAGTGCTACGACAACGACACTGATTAATGCACCTCTTGAAAGAAGTGTACAGATAGAACCGATCATATCTACCTTTGAGTAAGCAGATACACCGAAGGTTGCAGCAAAGAAGCTAAGTCCACTCGTAATGATGGATTCAAGACTGGCCTTGTGAGCTGCGCTGACAGCTTCCTTCTTGCTCTTACCTCTGCTACGTTCCTTCTGATAACGGCTCGTCATCAAGATCGCATAGTCTACGGTTGCACCTAACTGAATGGTTCCAATTACAATCGAGGCAACGAACGGAAGGCTGATGTTCTGATAATACGGAACTGCCATATTGACTGCGATTGCAAACTCGATGACTGCTACCAGAATGATTGGCAGAGAAATCGACTTAAAGATAATCATAATGATCACGAAGATTGCGATCATGGATACGGTGTTAACACTCTGAAGGTCAATGTTTGTTACATCCTCAAGGTCCTTCATCATAGGTGCCTCACCGATGACCATTGCATCATCACTGTATTTCTTTACAATCTCATTGATCTGGGCAATCTGAGCATTGACCTCCTCGGTCGCTGACTCATACTTCGAGCAGACAAATGCAAGTTCCCAGTTATCACTTCGAAGCATACTCTTGATATCCTTTGGAATCATCGAATCCGGTACGCTTGCACCAACTAAAGAGTTCAGGCTGATTGTCCACTTTACACCATCGACCTCGTCGATTTCATTTAACATGTCGCGCTTGGCTTTTGCATCCATGTCCTTATCCATCATAACCATATGGAGGACACTCATATCAAAATCTTCCTGTAACTTTTCATTCGCGACATTACTCTCAAGTGTTGATGGAAGAGACTTTGCAATATTGTAGTAGATCTTTGTATGATTGTTTCCGTAAATAGCTGGGAACAAAAGAACTAAGAAAACAACAAGCCAAATCTTATAATGCTTTGTGATAAAGGTTGATAACCCATCCATGCTCTTAATCAGTGGCTTATGCTTTGTCTTTTCAATCGGCTTATCAAAAATAAGGATCATAGCCGGAAGAACGGTGACACAACACAAAACACCGATGACAACACCCTTTGCACTGACGATACCAAGGTCACGGCCAAGTGCGAAGGTCATAAAGCAAAGTGCTGCGAAACCTGCAATTGTTGTAACAGAGCTTCCCACGATTGACTTAAATGTGTTTGCGATTGCGTGACCCATCGCACGCTCTCTATCTTCTGGGAATCGCTCTTTATTTTCCTCATAGCTGCTAAGAAGGAAAATGGAATAGTCCATTGTAACACCGAGCTGAAGAACTGCAACCAGTGCCTGTGTAATATAGGAAATCTCTCCAAGGAAGATATTCGTTCCCATGTTGTAGAGGATTGAGATTCCA
>CAUCWU010000295.1 GCA_958446555.1 uncultured Lachnospiraceae bacterium
TTTGCCTTGCTTGTTGTGCAAAACAGACGGGAAAACCACAAAAATCCTTTGATTGACTGATGAATCTCTACTGGGCGAAGTCCATAGAAAAGAGCGATTGGTTTTGCCCAACGAATATTCGTAGACATAGCCTGCTTAAAATCCCAATCAAATGGATCTAACCCATCTTTTTTCATCAAATATTTTTCAAATTCTTTTTCAATCTCATGGTGGGAAATGCGCCTTGTCTTCTCAAAATGATTGATATAGGTATGGCATGACGCATCTAATGCAAAATGGCAGACAACACCGAGCGCATAGGCCCAGAGTGCCTTTTGCATTTTCTCTCCTTCTGCTGTTGAGCGATGCATCTGGGTGAGCGCATGCTCAAAGAACCAACGCCCAGTCTCATGATGGATTACAACACCAATCTGCGTAATTGGATGGCGAATAATTGGATGATAAAAGAATAAGATATCCGGCCCGTGAAGACCAATCTCATACAGATCTTTGTAGTCTTCTAGCAGTCTTTGATATTTTGCAGGCAGCTTTTCTTTGACCATCTGTCCAAATTTATAATGTGCATAAAATGCTGGCATAACATTCTCTCTTTCTTAACAATGCCAAGGTTTAAGAAACTTCTAATTTGGTTATTCTTGCATGATACCAATTTAACCTTAGCGAATAAAGTTTGTTGAAGCTTCTTTTTTCGTATCCGGAAGTGCAATTCCCTGTGCCTTTCCAGCTTCGAAGCACTTTAACATCCATGCCATACACTTTGCTGCATTGCGCATTGTCTGAAGTCCTTCTAGATCCTGGCGAACCTCCTCTGGGCGATTTCCGTGAACCATGTTCCAGTAGGTAGAACCGACTGTTGGCATCTGATTGATTCCAAAATATTTGTTAACTGCGTCGAGTGATGCGGTTGTACCGCCTCTTCTTGCAGAGGCAACTGCCATGCCAGGCTTAAACTTAAAGGCTGCGCTTCCACTATAAAATGCGCGGTCTAAGAAGGATAAGATACGGCCACTTGGATGTGCATAGTAAACCGGAGTTCCAAATACGAAACCATCTGCCTCTTTTGCCTTCTCTACAAACTCATTTACACGGTCATCGCGAAATACACAACCGTTTCCCTTTCGACATCCACCGCAGCCGATGCAGTCGCGAAGTGGATCAGCACCCAACTGAAAAATCTCTGAGTCAATTCCTTCTTCTTTTAATGTCTTTGCAATCTCCTCAAGTGCTGTATAAGTACATCCTTTTAAATTTGAACTTCCATTTAATAATAAAACCTTCATGATTTATGATACCTCTCTTTTATTATTCTATTCTAGACGGGCATCTCCAAGAATAGCCTGCCTTATTTTCGTTCTCTCTCATTGATTTGTAACCGGTTGTCTTTTCTTTGCCGCACAGCTGTACCTTTGTAAAATCAAGAACCACTGCCCAGTCCTGTTTTGTGTAGGCATGGCCGCCCTCGCGGTAATGGATTGCACTTCGTTCCTTCACACCTAAAAATTCATAAACCTCCGATGCCGCAAGCCAAGAAACCTGTGTTCCAAACGGATTGATCCAATCGTCGTCTAGACCTTCCACTAAAATGAGCCGTCTTGGTGCCACACATGCACCGAGAATATTGGCATCAAATGGAAGCTCATTTTCTCGAAACTTTGTCTTTCCATCGGGTGTTCCATATTCTGCAATGCTTTCCATCAGCCAATATGGAAATCTATCTTTGTTTAGCATCACACCAATTCGCTCGGAAAGCCCGATATTTTCACCGAGACGACAACCACTTAATCGCATACTCGCCATACCACCACAGCCTGAGCCTGCTGGTGCCACAACTGCTGCTCTCTCATCGTAAATACCACAGCAAAGAGCCGCTTTTCCCATGCGGGAATGTCCAGTTACAACGGTCCTCGATACATCAACATCGCTCTGTGTCTCCAACCAATCGATCACACGGCTTTGCAGCCATGCCCACATTGCAAGTGCTCTCCATGTATGATTTGGATATGCCTTTGCACAGCTCCCCTGCCAGATTTTTTCTTTCTCATCTGGTGCTGCCTCTGAAATTTCAAAGCTACAAACAGCAAACCCTTGAGCAGTTGCCATTGAAAGAATTTCTTCTGAAATTGTATCTGCTGCTGGAATGACAACTGGAATTAACTTTTCAGAATTTGCCCATTTTGAATTTGGCTGTTCTGTTATCTCGTTAACAGCTATCTGGCGATAGACATGTACGTTAAAGAAAACCGGTGCCTGCTCGCCCTGCACGCACAGACGAACGATGGTATGCTTCACTGTATTTTGACAGACAAGATCTTCCGATATTGTATTTGCTGTAAGCTCTTTTGGGCGATCCGGCATTGTTCCATAGTAGTCTTTTTGTAAAAGGGAAAGATACGCTTTTCTCTTTTTTTCCCACTCTTTTTTTGTACTCATAATACTTCCATCTTCGTTATAAAACGGATTGGGGAGCTCCCAAGTCGGCTCAAAAAAGATTTTTTTACTCATTGAATCACCTCCAATTATGATCTAAACCTATCTTAATCCTTCCGGGCGCTCCCGTCAATGAAAACACATTTTTTTATTTTGCAAACAATTCTTGCAGATACCGTTCCTCTGGTCTGCCCTTTAAAAATTCTTATTTATAGATCCAGTGCTGTATGATAACTTATTTTGACTCATTTGTTGTTTCCCCTTCGTTTTGACAATAATTACCATCTACTGTTTCGATTTCATTTTTTGACAATAGGTTCTGATAGATTTTTTCGTAGACCTTCAAAGAAATGGCAAGCTCTTCCTTTGAAATTCCATTTGTTGCCTTCTCTTCAATTTTAGAAAATGTCTCGTCTACTAATTTTTGCTTTCCGTCTTCGGTCATGAAGATTAGAATTATAACTATTCTCTTATCTGTTGTCAAGAGCTATTCAAAAAAAGACCACATCAAAGTGAATACACTCTGATATGGTCTTTTATGGGTTCCAAGGTCAAGTGTGCTCTATCGTGCAAGCACGATCGCACCTTGACTTTGGGATCCTGGTATCATTCAATTATGTGTGGCTCAATTTCTTTTGGAATTAAGCACTCGTACTGCTCACCGTCAAGTCGGCTATTAAATTCGTCCCAAGCTTTTTTGATTTCTTCTGGGTGCTCGAGTAGCGTCTTTGCGCTCTCTGCCATAACCTGTGCTGCAAACAGCATTCCTTTGTGGGCGATCGATGATTTTCCCTGAGCTGTCCACTGCCAGCTGTGTGCGCCGGCACCGTAACTGTAGCATGAGGTGTTAACGGTGGCTGTTGGAATTACCCAGCTGACATCGCCGACATCGGTGCTACCCATCTCACAGTGATCGGTGTGGAAGGTTTCAACTACATAGTCACAAATTTCAGAAGTTTTGATGTTTTCACGAAGCTTCATCAAATCTGCGATACCAAACGGAATGTCACTTAACTGATCCTCTACTGGGAAGCTGTCTTTAAACTGCTTTGCATAAGCGCGCTCTTCTTCTGTGTAAACTGGTGCACCAATCGTCTTAAATGC
Source organism: uncultured Lachnospiraceae bacterium (assembly GCA_958446555.1). Lineage (GTDB taxonomy): Bacteria > Bacillota > Clostridia > Lachnospirales > Lachnospiraceae > Anthropogastromicrobium. The sequence continues at coordinate 3,532 of CAUCWU010000295.1, forward strand.
CTGTGCGATGACATCTTCCAGTGCAAAGTTTGGCACCGTATTGCTCAAACCTTCGTCAAACAATACTTCCAGCTTGGTGTCGGTCATAAGGGCCGCTCCCTGTGCGATGCGAATCACACGCTCATAGAGCTTTTTACACTTTGGATTGGTCGCTGAGCGAATCAGATAGCGAACCTCTGCCTCTGCCTGTACCACATTTGGGGATTTTCCTCCAGTATTGGTGATTGCATAATGCACGCGATCACTGTCTTCCATATGTTCACGCATGTAGTTGACTCCGACATCCATCAGCTCAACTGCATCTAACGCACTTCTTCCAAGATGCGGTGCACCTGCTGCATGTGAGGATACACCATGGAAACGGAAACATGCCTGAATACAGCTTTGGCTACTTCCAGTGCATACCATATGGAAGTTTGCTGGATGCCAGGTTAGCGCAATATCGCAGTCCTT
>CAUCWU010000296.1 GCA_958446555.1 uncultured Lachnospiraceae bacterium
GCATAGTATTGCTTGCTCTTTCCTCCACTAAACTTAATATACCAAAACATAAATGCATAGCAGACGGTTACAATCAGCGAAAGCTTCCAATTTAAAATATAGAGCATCAAAAGTGTTCCTACAATCTGAATGAACGTCTGAATAACCATCGCAAAGCTGTTGTTCAGCGCATCTGAGATCGTATCAATATCATTGGTGAACAAGCTCATGATATCGCCGTGTTTTCTGGTATCAAAAAACTTTAACGGAAGTTTCTGTACATGGGCAAATAAATCATGTCGAATATCATAAATCACTCTCTGGGCAACCTTCACCATCGTCTGTGAATAGCCCCATGCCGACAGCGCACCCAGTCCAAAAATCAAGGCGGCAACTGCCACACCTTTCACCAGTGTTGACACCTTGCCATCGACAAGATTGTTGACAACTGGGCGAATCATATAGGTGCCAAGCAGATTGGCGATTGCACTGATGCTGACAAGCACGGCCACAACAAGAAGCATTTTCTTATGTCTTCCCAGATAGGACAAAAAGACACGAAGTGTCTGCTTTAAATTTTCTGGGCGCTTATTATTCTTCTGAGCCATCGCTATCGCCTCCCTTCATCTGTGATGCATAGATTTCCTGATAGATGGAATCGTGAGCCAACAGTTCCTTATGCGTTCCCACCTTATGGACTTTTCCATCATCCAAAATTACAATCTGATCGGTATTCATTACAGAAGTAATTCTCTGTGCAATGATAATTTTTGTCACATCCTGATAGGAGTCAAGCGCCTTTCGAATCTTCTTTTCAGTTGCTGTATCAACTGCACTTGTAGAATCATCGAAGATCAAAATCTTTGCGTTTCCAAGAAGGGCTCTCGCAATACAAAGACGCTGCTTTTGACCACCAGAAAGATTGTTTCCGCCCTGCTCTAGCATCGTATCAAGTCCCTCTGGCATTCGATTTAAAAATTCATCGGCGCATGCTGCTCGACAAGCTGCCCAAATGGTCTCGTCGTTTGCATCTGGATTTCCCCATTTTAAGTTGTCTCGAACTGTTCCTGAGAACAGCACATTTTTTTGAAGTGTAATATTGACACTATCTCGAAGTGCCGTCAAATCATAGTCGCGCACATCTACATCACCGACACGCACGGTACCCTTTGTCGCATCATACAGACGTGGAATCAGCTGGACAAGTGTGGTCTTTGCCGATCCGGTTGTTCCAATCACACCAATCGTCTGGCCTGCCGGAATATGGAGATTGACATTCTCAAGCGCATACTCTCTGGCATCTGCACGATATTTGAATGAAACATTGTCAAAATCAATGCTGCCATCCTTTACTTCTTTTATACCATTTTCTGGTGAAGTCAGCACAATATCTTCATCTAAGATCTCTGCAATACGATGCGCACTTGCCAGTGAGCGTGTCAATAGAAGGAACACATTTGCAAGCATCATAAGAGAGTTGATGACCTGCATGACATAGCTTAAAAATCCAGTTAGATTTCCAACGGCAAGCTCCGATTTTAAGATCATATTTCCACCAAACCACAAAATTAGTACAATTGTTGTGTACATAACTGCCTGAAAGGCCGGAAGATTGAGCACTGCATAGTGAAAGGTTGTCTCACTGGATTTCGCCATATCGTGGTTTACTTCCTCGAATTTGTCCTCCTCATACTCGTCACGGACAAATGCCTTCACCGCACGGATTGCTGTAAGTCCCTCCTGTACAACCTGATTGAGTCGATCCATGATACTTTGCAGTCTCGTGTACATCGGTGCAACTTTTCGCACAATCAAAAAAAGGATGATTCCAAGAATTGGCGTACAAACAATAAAAACAAATGCCAACTTCGGATTCATCCAAAAGGAAAGACCAATTCCCATAATCAAAAGGGACGGTCCTCTTGTAATCGGGCGAAAGCCCGAAATGATCATATTTTGAAGCACATTGACATCTGTTGTCATTCTGGTAATCAGAGATGACGTCACAAAATGATCCAAATTGGAGAAGGCATACTGCTGCACCTTCGCATACTCAGCCTTTCGAATCTCAGCTCCCCATCCGTAGGATGCCCTTGCCGAAAACTTTGCATACAAAAGACCGGTAATCAGTGCGCCAAGTGCAAGCAGTGCCATCTGAACGCCTTTCATATAGATATAATGGACATCTCGGCCTGCCACTCCAATATCAATTAAATCTGAAATCATAATCGGAATAAACAACTCAAATGCCGTCTCGATCATGACAAACACAGCGCCAAGGATCATGTCCTTTTTATAAGGGCCCATGTATCCGAACAGACGCTTCATATCTTTCATTCTCATCACTCCTTTGCATATTTTGGATACTAAGGTTTCAAAGTCACAACCTCTAATACAAGCATAATCAGCTTATGACTTTTCGACCCTAGTATCATATTATACAACAAATAGAGTTTTCTTTACAATGTGCTATTTTTACGGTAATTTTGTATTTTTTCCTCATCGATTTGAATATTGCATCACGCGATTGTAATCATAGCCTCGATCTGAGTGGATGGTCCTCGGTTTTACTTCAAAATAGACGACACCATTTTCTTTTATTGGTATCTCAAGTGAAACAAGTCCGTTTTCATTTGAACTGATGCTTGTCGTTCGAATTTGCGGGCGAGCCGTCTGTTGAAGTAGGCTAATTTGATCAGCTGTTGGATTTGCCGGCTCTCCGATATCATGCCACACTTTCAATGGATTACAGGTTTCTTCGTCTACTGTCTGGCTCATCAGATAGCTTTCTGCAGACTCCATCGGCAGTTTCACCGTTAAATTCAAGTCTTGATTACTTCTATTTCTACTCATATTCCATGCCACTGCCCGGTAAGATCCATCTTCATAGCGCATCACAACGCTATTATGATCCTTATACACGCAAACACCCTCTTTTTCTTTTAGCTTTTTGAAAAAAGCAAAGCTCCAGAAGGTTGGCTTTGGAATGCATCCGTTTGCGACAAGACCAAATCCACCGTGAAATGGTGTAAATGGCACACCAAATTCCTCAAATACATCGCCAAACGTCCAATAGGAATACGACTCATTGTCATCACCAAGTCTGGATAACTGATAAGCAATATAAGCTGCATTCTGGTTGGTATCGTGAAGCGGACAATTCGGCACATATGAGGTATTAAACTCGGTAATATGGATTGGAAGCCCTTTGTAACGAGGAAAACTGTCAATAATTGTTCTGGTAGTATGAAGATTTTCAAATCCATCCTCTGGATTCATCAGTTCAATATAGCTATAATGTCCCTTCGTTTCTGGCGGCTCTGACGTATAATGATGGCGTGTCACAAAATCAACTGGGATATCTTCCTTCTCACAATATTCCAAGAAGGATCGAATCCAAATCTCATCGGTTCCGCCGCAGACGGCTGGTCCGCCAACTAAAAATCTGCTGTCTAGCTTTTTTATTGCATCAAAAGTTTTATGAAACAATTTGAAGTACTCAGGCATATCTGCATTTTCCCAGAATCCTGGCAGATTTGGCTCATTCCACACCTCAATCGGCCAAGTGACCACTTCTTCTGTTGTGTAGCGCTCGCAAAGATGAGACAAAAGCGCCGTTACCAAATCCGTCCATTTTTGATAATCGGATGGCGGTGTTGTGTTTCCCTTCCAGTAAAAGATAGTCTGCGTTCCTGATGCCATTTTCTTCGGCATAAAGCCAAGCTCCAAAAATGGGCGCAGACCAAGTGAGATATAACTGTCCATCACACGGTCAAGATATGTAAAATTATACTCCGACTCACCTTCTGGCGTTTCCTGATAAATGCCCATATCATCGCAAAATAGTCCATGACCGCGAATATAAGAAAAGCCAATCTCCTTTTGTACAAGTGACAGCTGATCCTGATATTCTTTTGTCAGTGCAAGCCCCATGCGCCCAGTTCCAATACAGAAATCCACCTGATTATGAAATCCATATTTTTTGTTTTCTTCAATTTGAATCGT
>CAUCWU010000297.1 GCA_958446555.1 uncultured Lachnospiraceae bacterium
ACAGCCTCAACTAACTTTCCAGGCTCAACGCTTCTTGGACATCTCTGAACACATGCCATGCAGCTTAAGCAGTTCCAGATTGACTTTGACTGTAAAAGAGCTTCAATTTTTCCGTTTTCTACCATATCAACGAACTGATGCGGATGATAATCCATTGCATCGAATGCCGGACATGTTGCAGAACACTTTCCACACTTCATACACTTGCGTGGGTTCACACCGCTGATATCTGTAATCATTTTCTTATCGATATTCATGCCTGTGCCTCCTTTACGCCCAATGCCTCAGCCAGAAGCTCGGTGAAATAGTAAACCGGAATCTGATTTTCGGTTGCATTGGCTACAAGATTGTAACGGCACAGCGGACAGGCGGTGATCATGCAGTCAGCCTGCTGCTCCAATGCAGATGCGACAACTGCATTGCTTCTCTTCTGCGCCAGCTCCTTGTCGTTTAAGGTCATATATCCACCACAGCACTCATTTCGCTGTGAGAAGATAACTGGTGTTGCGCCGATGGCCTTGATGAAGTCTTCCATGATCTTTGGATTCTCCGGATCATCAAACTCCATTACCTTGCCAGGACGAAGTAAAAGACATCCATAGTAAGCAGCGATTTTCTTTCCCTTTAATGGGTTTACAACTGCCTTCTTTAAGTTGTCAAATCCTACTACATCGCGTAACATCTCGAGGTAATGAATGACATTGGCCTCGCCATTGTACTCCATATCCGGTGCCATATAGTTGTTGGCCTTTGTACGGAATTCCTCGTTGTTTCTCATGTCATTGTTGACACGCTTGATTACATTATGACAGGCGGAACACAGAGTCAGAAGATCCTGTCCCTTGTCTCTTGCCTGCGCCAGAGCTCTGACAGAAGAAAGCTTGTTGGCAATCTCATCGGTAGCGGTAGAATATACACCGCCGCAGCACTGCCAATTCTCAATCTCCTCCATCTCTATGCCCAGTGCCTTTGCAGAAGCAATGGCATAATCATTGAGCTCTTTTGCCTTTGTCTTCAGGGTACACCCTGGGTAGTAGCTATACTTCATAGTTCCTTCCATTCTGCCACATAGTGGCTGTGTTGTTTTGCCGCAATCTGCAAAAACAGTACCAGATTGCGGCATCCTCCTAGGCTTATGCCATCTCTTCCGGATGGAATACCTCATCAAACTTCTCTGCTGTCAGGAATCCTAACTGTACACAAGCTTCCTTTAAGGAAATGTTCTCCTTATATGCCTTCTTGGAAGTCTTTGCTGCGTTATCGTAGCCGATGTACGGATTTAAAGCAGTTACAAGCATCAAAGAGTTGTGCAGGTTGTGCTTCATCTTCTCTCTGTTTGCCTTAATTCCAACTGCACAATGGTCATTGAAGGAAATCATGACATCGGACAGAAGTCTTACGGACTGTAAGAAATTGTATGCGATAACCGGCATAAATACATTCAGCTCGAAGTTACCCTGGCTTGCTGCAAAACCGATTGCGGCATCGTTACCCATTACCTGAACGGCAACCATTGTCATTGCCTCACACTGGGTCGGATTTACCTTACCTGGCATGATGGAGCTTCCTGGCTCATTTTCCGGAATGGAGATCTCGCCAAGACCACATCTTGGGCCACTTGCCAGCCAACGAACATCGTTTGCAATCTTCATAAGATCTGCAGCCAGTGCCTTTAATGCGCCGTGTGCAAATGCGATATCATCCTTTGCAGTCAATGCATGGAACTTATTCTCAGCTGTCACAAACTCTTTTCCAGTCAGCTCGCTGATGACCTTTGCAACCTCTGGTCCAAAGTTCTTCGGTGCATTCAGTCCGGTTCCAACAGCAGTACCGCCAAGTGCCAGTTCCTTTAAGCCCGGAAGAGTAGCCTCTAACATCTTCTTGGTCTTCTCAAGCATGTTTCTCCAACCGCTGATTTCCTGAGAGAAACGAATCGGAACTGCATCCTGTAAATGGGTACGTCCACTCTTTACAACGTCCTCATTCTCAGACTCCAGACGCTTTAAGGTCTCGGTCAGCTTATCCATAGCCGGGAACAGATTGTCCTCGATGCTCATAGCTGCTGCGATGTGCAGTGCAGTTGGGAATGTATCATTTGAGCTCTGAGACATATTAATGTGATCGTTTGGATGAAGAAGCTTCTTTCCTGCGATCTCATTTCCGCGGTTTGCGATAACCTCATTGCTATTCATGTTGGACTGTGTACCACTTCCGGTCTGCCATACAGCAAGCGGGAAGTGATCCATCAGCTTTCCACTGATGACATCGTCTGCAGCCTGGCAGATGACATTCTTTCTCTCCTCGTCAAGCTTTCCGAGATTGTAGTTTGCAATTGCAGCACCCTTCTTTAAGATACCAAATGCATGTACAATTTCGGTCGGCATCTTCTCGATACCGATCTTGAAGTTCTGATAACTTCTCTGAGTCTGGGCAGCCCAGTAGCGGTCTGCAGGAACCTGCATCTCGCCCATGGAATCTCTTTCAATACGATACTCCATAGTAAGTAGTCCTCCTTACATTTGTTTATAAATTTTCTTTGATTGATGATCGGACGCCTTTTGGCACCGCTCTCATCTGTGAATGGCTTGTAAAAGCACAAAAACGCAGATAGACATGAACCTATGGCGACACCCTGCTGGGTCCCGCCAAGGTCTGTCTGCTGCTTTTTGTTTACTCGATATCCATTTCCTTGATAATAGCCTTCAGTGCATCTGCGCTGGCTCGGAACTTTGCAACCTCTTCGTCAGTAAGAGTTGCCTCAATCTTGCCCTTTACACCGTTTGGTCCAATGACTGTTAAGCAGCTTGTGCAGACATCATCTACACCGTACTCACCGTGCATCATAGAAGATACAACTGTGACAAGATCCTGTGCACCCATCAATGCCTCGCAAAGATCGACAACGGAGTTTGCTACACCGTAGAAGGTAGCACCCTTTCTCTTAATGATCTCACCGCCGGACTTGCGCACATAAGTGATAACCTCATCCTGATCAAAATCCTGTGCATCAATGCCAAGCTTTCTTGCTCCATTTGTATACTCGTCAAGCTTAATTCCCTCAACAGTTACCATGCTCCACGGAATAAAGGAGGTATCACCATGCTCACCAAATACATAGCCCTTGATGCTTCTCTGCGCAATTCCAAGCTCCTGAGACAGCTTGTAGGTTAAACGAACGGTGTCAAGCAGGGTACCAGAGCCTAATACCTGGCTCTCCTTCATACCGGAATACTTTAAGAATGCATAGGTTAAAATATCGACCGGATTAGCAACAATAATACACAGCGCATTCGGTGCATGCTTTGCTACCTGAGGTGCAATGCTCTTCATGATTGTAACATTGGTCTTTGCTAACTCGATACGGGTCTGGCCAGGCTTTCTTGCTACACCTGAGGTAACAATCACAATATCGGAACCCTCTGCATCCTCGTAGTCACCAGAAATCATAGAAATCGGATCTCTAAAACCGGTTCCCTGTGCCATATCCATAATCTCGCCGTCTGCTTTATCCTTTAAGATATCAATCATAACAAGCTCTGATACATATGGCTTCAGTGATAAAATGTGAGCAATAGTAGAACCAACGCTGCCTGCTCCAATAATCGTAATCTTACTTCCCATTATTTATTAACTCCTTTCGTCTTTCGAGAGATTGATATTTCATTAACGAACTTGTTATAAATATAACAAATTCTACGCCAAATATCAAGTAGATGCACACAGTTTTTTATTTTTCTGTAAAAAGCACCGATACAGACGTGAAAATCTTGTTCATTATACTTCATTTTGCAGGATCATGCAAGTTTTTTTACCATTTGTATGGAGTTGCCTGGTAAACGTAGAAGTTCAACCAGTTTGTATAGAGCGTGTTCGCGTGCCCTCTCCAGGTTAAAAGTGGCGTTGTAGACGGATCGTCATTTTCATAGTAATGAACTGGTACCTCTGCATCCATTCCCTTGGCGAG
>CAUCWU010000298.1 GCA_958446555.1 uncultured Lachnospiraceae bacterium
GTGGTCTGGGACTCTACTTATGCAAACGAATTTGTAAAAATCTTGGTATCGGCATATCGATTACTTCTGAGATTGGCGATGGCACCTGCGTATATCTGTCTCTTGATCAGTATCCACTAAAAGCTGAATAAAGCAAAAATTGTAACTATTCAGAACCCCATTCGCAAAATCGCATCTTCGATGCTTCTATTTTGCTCATGTGGTTACCTCGCCATATAAAATTGCTATTCTGTCTGAATGCAAGCATTCACAGAAAGCAATTTTGCATGGCTCTGAATAGTTACCAAAAATCTTTATTTCTTACACTACTGTAAGTTTTGGGGCGGAAAATGTAAGCCAATTCAATGGCAATGCATTTTCCGTTTTGTTATACTATGCCTTGTAAAAAAGAATTACAGGAGGTACTTAATACCATGACAATACTTGAAGTAAATGGATTGAAAAAAATATATTCCACCCGCTTTGGCGGCAATAAGGTTGAAGCACTGAAGAATGTAAATTTCAGTGTAGAGCAGGGCGAGTATGTTGCTATTATGGGCGAATCTGGTTCAGGCAAAACAACACTTTTAAATATCCTTGCTGCTTTAGATAAACCAACTGAAGGCAATGTAATTTTAGATGGAAATAATCTGTCAAAATTGAAGGAATCTCAAATCTCAGCATTTCGCCGTGACAATCTCGGCTTTGTATTTCAGGATTTTAATCTGTTAGACACCTTTACACTTGAGGACAATATTTATCTTCCACTTGTACTTGCCGGAATGCCTTACAAAAAAATGCATGATCGTTTGGTGCCAATCGCAGAACGTCTTGGTATCAGCGCATTACTTAAAAAATATCCATATGAGGTTTCAGGCGGACAAAAACAGCGTGCCGCCGCTGCCCGCGCATTAATTACAAATCCTAAGCTTATTTTGGCCGATGAACCAACTGGTGCACTCGATTCAAAGGCATCTGATGAGCTGCTTAGTTTATTTTCAGAGATTAACCGCACCGGACAGACAATTGTAATGGTAACGCATTCTGTCAAGGCAGCCAGTACTGCCGGACGTGTTTTATTTATCCGAGACGGTGAAGTTTTCCACCAGATTTACCGTGGAAATGATACTGATGAACAGCTGTATCAAAAAATTTCTGATACACTGACACTTCTTGCAACAGGAGGTGAGCGCCGATGAAAACAGGATTTTACCCGAAGCTTGCCTTCGATGGCATCCGGAAAAATCGCAGGATGTATGTTCCATTTATTTGCACCTGTATTGGAATGGTGATGATGTTTTATATCATTTCTTATCTGCACTACAGTGATACAATTGCATCTATGAATGGCGGCCAGATCATGCGCTCCACGCTTAATTTGGGCAGCATTGTAGTAGGTATTTTTTCCTGTATTTTTCTGTTTTACACAAACTCCTTTTTAATCCGAAGACGAAAAAAGGAATTTGGTCTGTATCACATTCTTGGCATGGGAAAACTAAATATTGCACGCATTTTATTTTGGGAAACACTTTTGACAGCAGTGATTTCTCTTGTTCTCGGCATAGGTTTTGGCATTTTATTTTCGAAGCTCGCTGAACTTGCCATGGCTCGTCTGACACACGCTCAGATTATTTATTCCATGCATATTTCACCAGACTCCATTTTATTTACACTAACTGTATTTGGCTGCATTTTTATTTTACTGTTTTTTAATACACTTCGTCAGGTTCATTTTTCAAATGCTATTACACTTGTTCAGAGTGAATCTGTCGGTGAAAAACCGCCAAAGGGAAATATCCTTTTAGGTCTTCTAGGTATGATTTGTTTAGCTGCTGCCTATTATCTTGCTGTAACAGTTGCAGATCCTGTATCAGCACTTGGCATGTTTTTTATAGCAGTTATTCTCGTAATCGTTGGCACCTACCTTATCATGATTGCTAGCTCTGTTTTATTCTGCAGGCTGCTTCAAAAAAATAAGCGCTACTATTACAAGGCAAATCATTTTGTGTCAATTTCTTCTATGGCTTACAGAATGAAAAGAAACGGCGCTGGACTGGCTTCCATCTGTATCCTTGCGACAATGGTTCTTGTTATGCTGTCCACTACTGTAAGCTTATACTTCGGTATGGATGATGTATTATCTAATCGCTATCCTTATCAATTTAATACGACTGCATCTTATAATTCCTTCGATACAATGTCTGATGAAAATACAGCATCAATTCTCAAGCTTGCATCTGATGCGATGGATAAATATGAATGTACACAATCCAATGTTTCCGATTATCGGTCCGCCTGTTTTTACGGCTATTTAATTGATAATGACTTTGTATGCGATACTCCGTTTGACAGCCATTCTGAAACAGCAAATTACCTTGAAGGCAAAATATTTTACTTCGTTCCACTTTCAGATTACAACAAAATGATGGGCACGAATGAAACTCTTGAATCTGATGAAGCGCTGCTTTTTTCAACTCGGGACTCTGCTTATAATGAAAGCACGATTTCCTTTGAACATGGCATGAAATATACAATCAAAAAGCAAATTGACAAATTTGTTCCAGACGGCAACTCAATGGCAAATATTTCTACTATATTTGTCTTAATCGTTCCAGACATTCATGCGGCAGTTGATGCCATTGCAGCATTGCCTGGTAATGAAAAGTCTGTTTACTTTTATTGGCAATATAACTTTGATACCAACTTAAATCGTGATGATCAGATCTTGCTGGCAAATGATCTTTCATCCACTATCTCTGATTTTTTCACACAAAGCTATAAACAAAACACAGGAATTATGCGCTGCCAGTTTGAAAGCCGTGCTGCTAATTATGAAGAGTTTTTAGCAGACTTTGGAAGCTTATTTTATCTGGCAATCGTTTTAAGCATTGTTTTCTTAATTGCCGCTGTTTTGATTATCTATTACAAGCAGATTTCAGAAGGCTATGAGGATCAGGCACGTTTTGATATTATGCAAAAAGTAGGCATGACAAAGCGCGAAATTAAAAAGAGTATCAACTCCCAGCTTTTGACTGTATTTTTCCTTCCACTTGTCGGTGCCGGCATTCATCTGATTTTTGCCTTCCCGATGATTAGAAAAATCCTGCTGCTGTTTAATTTAACAAATCTGCATCTATATACAATCGTTACGTTAATCAGCTTTGGAGCATTTGCGCTCTTCTACACAATTGTGTACCGCATCACATCAAATGCATATTATCATATTGTAAGTGGTGCCTCTAACAGCAGATAATCTTGACTTTCTCACAAAAAATGTGTATTCTCTTCTTAAATTAGTGTAAGAAAGGAAGGAAAATTTTATGGGTTGCCTTGGGAATATTATATGGATGCTCTGCGGAGGTCTTGTCAGTGCACTAGGATATTTAATTGCCGGATGTATCTGGTGCATCACCATTGTGGGAATCCCGGTTGGCATGCAATGCTTTAAGTTAGCTGGACTGGCACTTTTTCCGTTTGGAAAGGATGTTACATACGGTGGTGGACTTGGAAGCTTTTTACTAAATATCATCTGGGCCATTTTCTTTGGTATCCCGATTGCACTGCACTCTCTGTTATGGGGCTGCATCATGTGTATCACCATAATCGGTATTCCGTTTGGTCTGCAGCATTTTAAAATGGCAAAGCTGGCACTTATGCCTTTTGGAACAGTTGTTTATTAATTCAATCATACACAAAAAGCTTCGAGAGCTCTTTCGTACAGAGTTCTCGAAGCTTTTTTATAATGCGATTTATTTACAGATCATTTTATCGAAGAATAATATAAACCGCATAAACTAAATACATTGCTACCATTGCGATTCCTTCTTTTCTGCTGATCTTTTTCTTTGTCGCTGCAAAAATCCATACAACAACTGAGAATACTACTAAAATGATAATATCAATCACATTTTCGCGAATCAGGCTGACTGGATTGATTGCAGATGCAATTCCAAGGACCATTAAAATATTAAATATATTT
>CAUCWU010000299.1 GCA_958446555.1 uncultured Lachnospiraceae bacterium
TAAACAGACATCGTGTAAAAACAGGTTTCTGTGCAGCTCATCAGAATCGACGTGACTCTATGGGCGCAGCGACTGTTATGATGACTTCCGGTGAAACACTTCCCGACAATGTAAAGATTTTTATTGAGGACTGCGGCTATACCAGTACCTGGGAAATCTTTGCGAGCGAGCTAAAGCTTCGCTTTCATCTTCCAGAATTTCCATTGATGCAGACGGCAAGTCTAATTGCGGACAATAAGGCTGGCTATGATTTTAAAGAGGCAAATTCACTTTCTGCTGTATCTCACTGTGAAAAGCCAATGTTATTTATCCATGGAACTGCCGACGACTTTATTCCATATTCTATGATGAATGAACTATATGAGGCAAAACCTGGCACCAACAAGGAAGCAATCACAGCTGAAGGTGCTGACCACGCTGGATCTATGTATCTTCTCGGGGAAGACTATTGGACTGACGTATTTGATTTTATTGACAAATATATAGATTGATAGCAATTTGATAGCTAGGCAGACATTTCTAGGTGGCTTTTACCTGATATAAACATAAAAAAAGACCGCATTCCGATTGGCTTTGATAGCGAACCGGAATACGGTCTTATTTTTATTTTTTTGTAACTTAGTCTTCTTCCTGATCTGAAACCTTATTGAAGAAGCAAGAATACGATCCAGTATGGCATGCTGCCCCTTTTTGTGCAACCTTTGCCAATAATGTATCCTTATCGCAGTCTGCATACAAAGACTTTACATACTGGAAATGGCCGCTTGTCTCACCCTTTAACCATCTGCTTTTTCTACTACGGCTGTAATAGCACATCGTTCCAGTCTCTGCGGTCTCCAGATAAGCTGCCTCATTCATATAGGCTAGCATCAGAACTTGACCAGTTTTATAATCCTGCACGATACACGGAACGAGTCCTGCTGCATCCTTTTTTAATTCATCCCAAGAAAGTGCTGGTGTAAATGGCACAGCTGTAAATTCACTGTCTGCGTTTACTTGTATCTTTTTTTCCATTTCTATTACCACCTTTATCCTCTTTTTAATTTTTACAGACTTCCCTTTGTGGATAGGACATCTGTAATGCGAGGATCTGCAATTGTCGCCTTGTCTAGTGCCTTTGCAAATGCCTTGAACATGCCCTCGATGATGTGATGGCTATTATCGCCTGCCAGCTTGCGAATATGAAGATTCATCGCTGCGGAATAAGAGATTGCATAGAAAAATTCCTTTACCATCTCGGTGTCAAAGCCACCAACTCGCTCAGATGGAAACGATGCCTCAAAGCCTAAATATGGTCTTCCGGAAAGATCAATCGCACATAAAATCAGTGCCTCGTCCATCGGAAGAATGCAATCGCCATAGCGACAGATTGACTTTTTGTCACCTACTGCCTGTGCAATTGCCTGTCCAAGTACAATTCCCACATCCTCGATTGTATGGTGACAATCCACCTCTAAATCTCCGGTTGCCTTTACGGTCAAATCAAACAGTCCATGGCGAGCGAAACTGTTTAACATATGATCAAAAAAGCCGATTCCAGTAGAAATATCTGCCTTTCCGCTGCCATCCAGATTGATCGTCAACGTAATCTGCGTTTCCTTTGTATTTCTTGTAATGGTACCTATTCGCTGTTGCATCTGTTTCCTACCTGTCCTCCTCTATGTACACAAACTATCACTACTACATATGTAAAATACGATTTTTCTTTCTTGACGCATCTGTATTTAGCTTACATTTGTCCTCGTTATAAAAATAACAAACCATCAGTCCTGCTCTTCATCAAAACGCACACGGATTGAGTTGGCATGTGCAGTCAGATATTCGCTCTCTGCAAACTGAATGATATCTTTGCTAACTGGCTTTAATGCCTTCTTGGAATAATAGATAATGCTAGACTTCTTCACATAGGCATCTACACCTAACGGTGAGAAGAATTTTGCAGTTCCGTTAGTTGGAAGAACATGGTTTGGCCCTGCAAAGTAATCGCCAAGTGGCTCACTGCTATACTCACCCATAAAAATTGCACCGGCATTTCTTACCTGTGTCATAGTCTCAAACGGATTGACAGTCTGAATTTCAAGATGCTCTGGTGCAATCTCATTTACAACCTCTACCGCATCATCCATCGAATCAGCAACAAGAATATAGCCATAATTATCAATTGACTTTTGTAAAATTTCTTTTCTGGATAAGCCTGCGATAAACTCCTCAGTCAGCTTGGAAACCTCCTCTGCCAGTTTCATGCTTGTCGTTACAAGGATTGCACATGCAAGCTCATCATGCTCTGCCTGAGACAACAGATCTGCCGCAACAAATTTTGCATTTGCGCTCTCATCAGCAAGCACCATAATCTCACTTGGTCCGGCAATGCTATCGATGCTGACATGTCCGTATACAGCCTTCTTTGCAAGAGCTACATAGATATTTCCAGGTCCTGCAATCTTATTGACCTTCGGAATCGACTCAGTACCAAATGCCAATGCTGCAATTGCCTGTGCACCACCAACCTTATAGACCTCGGTTGCCCCTGCAATATGTGCTGCTGCTAACGTAACTGGATTGACCTTTCCATCCTTTCCAGGAGGAGTCACCATCACAATACGGCTCACACCCGCAACCTCTGCCGGAATAATATTCATTAATACAGAGGACGGATAGGCAGCCTTTCCACCTGGAACATACAGTCCTGCGCTGTCAAGAGGAGTGACTCTCTGGCCAAGAATCGTTCCATCCGGTGTGGTATCAAACCAAGAAAGCTGCTTTTGCTTTTCATGGAAGGCACGGATATTCTTCATAGACTTTACCATAACCTCCATCAGCTTCGGATCTACCTGGCTGAGAGCTTCGTTGATCTCCTCTTCTGTCACACGGATCGTATCCTTTGTCACCTTAACCTTATCAAACTTCTCGGTGTACTCAAACAATGCCTCATCGCCACGTGCCTTCACATCGTCAACAATTGCCTGTACGGTGTCTGCATACTGTCCATAATTATTTGGATCTCTCTTTAACAAATCTGCCAACAGATTTTCTTTTGATTCCTTGCTCAGCTTAACGATTCTCATGTGTTTTCCATCCTCTCTATTTTCTTCTCTCTATTGTTGCAAGCTTATTTTCATCTAACTACTTCTATTTCAAAGTAGCTTTTTTAAGCATTTACTTACTTTCCTGCGCCTTCTTCTTTTCGATTGCCATCTTAAAGCCAGCTAAAATCTGGTTGATTCGCTCATTCTCCATCTTCATGCTCACCTGGTTAACAACCACACGAGCAGACAGTGGGCAAATCTCCTCAAGAACCTCAAGTCCATTTTCTTTCAGCGTAGTTCCAGTCTCGACGATATCGACAATCACCTCAGACAGACCAACAATCGGTGCCAACTCGACAGAGCCATTTAACTTAATGATCTCAACTGTCTGATGCTTTTTATTATAGAAGTAATCCTTTGCAATCACTGGATATTTTGATGCCACACGGATCAACTCATGATGCTGCAGACGTTCTCTTGCTGAGGCTGGACCTGCAACACACATACGGCACTTGCCAATGCCAAGATCCATCACCTCGTACAGATTTCGCCCCTCCTCCAGAATCGTATCCTTTCCAACAACACCGATATCAGCTGCGCCATACTCGACATAGGTCGGAACATCTGATGCCTTCGCCAAGAAAAATTTTAACTTCAGTTCCTCATTTACAAAAATCAGCTTGCGGCTGCTCTCGTCTTTCATCTCCTCACAGGTGATTCCTGCAAGTTCAAGCATCTCCATTGCCTTCTTTGCCAGACGTCCCTTTGCCAATGCAAATGTAATGTATCTCATAAAACTGCTTTCCTTCCTTATTATTTTTTACCGATCAGATCTGAAAGCAGATGCTTTTGTCTGTCCCCACTTATTACATTGATGACTTCAACATATTTTCCCTCTTCATCAAT
>CAUCWU010000300.1 GCA_958446555.1 uncultured Lachnospiraceae bacterium
CAAACTGTTCTGCCGGCATAGATGCGCGTAAACAGACGGCTAAACGATGAATATATTCATCACCTGCCTCATGTCCCATACTATTATTGATTATGCGAAGATTATTCAAATCAAAGCTGCACACGCCTGTATCCTCTGGTGCAGCATCTGGCTGACTTAACAATTCATCACATTTATTTCTATTAGGAAGCCCTGTTGCACCATCAATATACACTTTTTTCTGCAAAACACGATTCATCGCCGCATATCGCACAGCTTTAATAAATTCATATCCTATCAGAAGCATCAACACAACAATATCTGCTGTTATGTATTTTTCAAGTACTGATAATGATGATGCCTTTCGCTGAGAATACGCCTCTGCCAGTCCTGTTGCCTCATCACAAATTTTAAAAAAATGTTCACTCTTTGAAAGAATCTGTGTTTTATCAGCTCCATACGCACGCACCTGCACAATTTCCTGTTTTAACATCAGAAAGTATTCATTCAGTTCTTCCATCTTTGTCTGAAAATCACTATCCTCCAGACGAACCAAGTTCAGCTCTTTGTTTCCATTCCTCAATCCATCGATAAATGACTCAATCTCCTGAATCATATCATCTTCCTGTTTTCCAGAAATTTCAAACTTTACGATACGCTGCGTCTTACCACGAACAAGACCTGCATAGTTAACTATACGAGCCGTTCCCTGAATACTAGATACAATCATCATCATCGCAACAATTAATACAACTAAAATAACCGTAAGTATACCAATGCTTATTTGAACAATACTAAATGATTTTTTCTTTGTACTGCTGCAAGCCATTATGAACTCTCCTCTATTTCTTCACTACTATTTTAAATGCAATTTATCATATGTCGGTAAATTTATTTTTCAGTGCCTGAACAAGTTCTTCAATTACGATTGGCTTTGATAAAAAGCCATCCATACCTGACTCGAGTGCTTTTTTTCGGTCTTCATCGAATGCATTGGCTGTCATTGCCAATATTGAAATATTTGCTATTACAGGATCCTTCAGCTCGCGAATACATTTCGTAGCCTCATACCCATTCATAACAGGCATCTGCACATCCATCAACACCAAATCGTAAGTATCTGGCTTTGAAGTACTTACTTTCTCTAGCGCCTCAGCCCCATTTTCTGCTGTATCAACAATAAAACCATACTCAGTAAGAATCTCCACAGCTATCTCTCTGTTTAATTCATTATCTTCAACAAGCAATATATGCTTGTCTTTGAAATTGTAACCTGCCTGTGGAAGAATACCATCATTATTTTGTTCTTTTTTCTGGCCAAGTGCAGTCATTAAGGTTTCACGCAGATCTGACATAAACATCGGCTTCGCACAGAACGCAGTTACGCCTGCTGCTTTTGCCTCCACTTCAATTTCTGACCAATCATATGCGGTCAGTATAATAATCGGAGTATCATCGCCAAGGCTTCTTATCTGACGCGTAACTTCAATTCCATTCATATCAGGCAGCCGCCAGTCGATAATATACGCATGAAAAGCATCCCCTAACTCCATTGACTGTTTTGCACGAAGAACAGCCTCCTTGCCTGAAAGAGTCCACTCTGAACGCATCCCAACCTTTACAAGCATCTTTGTAACACTGTCACATGTATTAAAGTCATCATCTACTACTAATGCCTTAAGACCTTCTAACTCTGTTATCTTTTCCACGCGATGCTGCTCAGACTGAATACGAAGCATCAAACTGATAATAAATTCTGTACCTTTGTTTTTCTGCGTCTGAATCTCAATCGTACCACCCATCATATTCACGATATTTTTAGAAATAGCCATGCCAAGTCCAGTACCCTGAATCTTGCTGACTGTAGATGTTCGCTCTCTCTCAAAAGGATCAAAAATTTTCTGTGCAAACTCCTGACTCATGCCAATTCCATTATCCTTGACCCTAATCTCATATTTAGCACAACCTTTTTGCGTGCTTGGAAACTGTCTTAGACGAACAGAAACTGTTCCTCCTGCCGGTGTAAATTTAATTGCATTTGAGAGCAGATTCAAAAGCACCTGATTTAATCTTGTCTTATCACAGTATACATCTTCATCTGTAACATCCATTGCATCCATGTAAAGTTCTAACTGTTTTGCATGAATTTGTCCGCTAATAATTGTCTTCAAATCATGAAGAATATCTGACAAATTAACCTTAGTTTCCTCAAGATGAATCTTGCCGCTTTCAATACGGCTCATATCCAATATATCATTGATTAAAGAAAGTAGATGATTACTTGATGCAAGGATTTTTCCCAAATAATCCCTTACCTTTTCCTGGTTTTCAATATTGCTTACAGCAAGTGTAGTAAAACCTATAATGGCATTCATTGGTGTTCTTATGTCATGAGACATATTTGACAGAAATGTGCTCTTTGCACGATTGGCTGTTTCAGCTGCGCATACAGCATCTGACAGTGCCTGATTCATTTTCTTATCAGCAGTTCTATCTGACATGACAATGATACATTTTCGTTTTTTCTCTACCTCACTGCCCATTGCTATGATATGAAACCAACGCTGTTCCCCAGTTTTTTTATGAACATACTCAAAATCCCACTCACGCTGTTCATTGGCAAGTAACCCTTTTAGATGTTTAGATCGTTGGCCCTCTGTATCCTGCGGATGAAGCTTTCCCAAAACATAAATATTATCTTTAATCTGTTTCACTGTAATACCAAGCAGCTTTTCAATATTCGGACTGACATAGTCAACTCTGGCTGTCTTAGCATCTGCCATCAAAAACACATCATCTACTTTCATCGAAAGTTTTTTAAACAATTCATCCCTATACAAAATTTGTGTATTCTTGCTCTTTATATTTAACTGACTTCTTCTAATAATCATTATAATAATGAATGATGCAATACTAAACAGCATGGCACCTACAATAACAAGCGTACTAAGCTGCAGCTCATTCATACTGGCATTGACAATATCAGCTGGAACAATTCCAAGCAATGCCCAATCCTGAATGTTCACCTTTTCATAAACCAGATAGTAATTTCTTCCCTCTAAATTTACAAGCATAGCACCTGTGTGTCCCTGCTTAAGCTCCTCTGAAAATGTCATGATCTCATCTTCTGAAAGCCCAGAGTGATCTCTTAAAACAGCTATGAAATTATATGCTGTTTCCCATGACTCTGGCGCATGATCAATCACAACTCGTCCGTCTGAATGAACCACATATCCGCCTGCATTTCCCTGAAAAGCAGAAATATCTAATACCTTTACAATATCAGCATTGTCATATGCAACAGCAATGGCATCATATTCAAACCCCTGATAAATTCCATTAACTTCAGGACATGCAAAAACAAGCATCTGTGATTTTCCAGGCAGTGCTGCATTCATTATAATATCATTTCTCTGAGTGATCTTATCCTCAAGATTTCCCTGTAATCCAAGATACCCTGTTTCGCCTGTTATCGTTTTATAATTGCCATCAAACGATAAAAAATAGAAGCCAGAAAATCCTATTTCTTCCTGTACTTTATTGATGTAATCACAAATTTCATTTTCAGTCGAGGCCTTCTGTAGATATGTACTCCACATATGAAGATATGTCAAATTTTTATTAACAAGTTCATTTAATGCTTTATTTGACTGATGAAAGATCTCTGTCAAATGAGAAGTACTTTCCTGATACACAGTCTTTGACACAAACCTTGTATATTGGATTCCCACCATACTGATTCCAATTATTAAGACAATTGCTGCTGCAAATGCTCCCAATCTCTTTTTCATTAACTGTTTCTTTTTTCTGTATTTTATCTCATCCATCTACTTACCTCAAAGTGATATATGATTCTGGCTCTGCCAAAACAGCATCATCCCCTAAGACATAATTGGTCCACGTATCCTTCACAAACGTTTCTCCACCTTC
>CAUCWU010000301.1 GCA_958446555.1 uncultured Lachnospiraceae bacterium
TCCACACTCAATATGGCAGCCGATAATTCTTACGTTTGTACTGTGATCTGGATCAATTCCATCGGAATTTGCAACATTTAAGTCATTTAAAATACGGATTCGATCAATCAGCACATCGTCACAGCCTGCTGTGTGAAGAGTCCAGAAGGACACATTTCGAATAATGATATTGGTAAAATTAATATGATTGCAATGCTCTACATAGATGACGGTTGGACGTGGATAAAAGTCACCGGTCACATAGTATGGGCTTACCTGCTTTACAAATGCGAATGCATTTCCATCGATCACACCATCTCCAGTAATTGCCATATGATCGGCATCCTTTGCATAGATAAACGCATAGGACGGTTTTAAGGTTACCGGTGTTCCTTCAATCTTCACACCGTTGTCCTTCTGACCTTCATTTGGATGGAAATAGGTGGTTAGATCGCTGTGCGCCTTTAACACGCTTCCTCTCTCTAAGTGAAGATCCACATATGGCTTTAAAATAATCGAACTAGAATAATAGGTTTTTCCGCTTCGAAGAACGACTTGACCGCCTCCTGCGGCACTGCACTCGTCAATTGCTTTCTGAATTGCTACGGCATCATTTGTTACGCCGTCGGCTTTTGCACCATAATCAAATACATCGTAAATCATAAATTTGCTCCTTTTCTTTATAGTAAAAGGGCAGGGACATTACACCCCTGCCCTCTAAAAGCATTTTTCTACAAACTTTAAAATTCTTACTCAGCTGAAAGCTTTACGAATTCACCGGTTTGAAGGTTATATGAATATGTTTCTACCTCTGCATCGGTTGATGCTGTACTCTTCGCAGTTAAAATAATGTAATCTTCCATTGCGTGCTCAACTGAAACCAGTTCCATTGAATCATCTGACTCGTAAACTGTTGTCAGTTCATTTCCGTTTGGACGAACCTTTGCAAGCTTTCCGTCATACAATCCATAGACCCAGTTTCCATTTCCGCAAAGTCCTGCTGGATTTGCAACTCCGTCAAAATCAAGCAGCACAATGGTTCCGACATCAAGATTGCAGCTGTAGAGAAGTTCAGTCTTGTTATCATAATAGATTAGATACGAACCCATCACCTGTGCCCATGCGATATCGTTTCCATCATCAATGCCAAGTTCTAGGCGCTGAGTGGCTGTATGCTGATAGTCACTTCTGATAATTCCTCCATCGGTATCCAGATAGTAAACGAAATTTTCACCAAATGTTAAGAATCGTTTGATATATGGATACGCAGTACCCTCTGGACTTCCAGTCATTGAATATTCACGATTTTCTGAGAAAATGCTTCCATTCATGATGTAAGCCTCTTCACCTACATTTTGTGCACTGAGCTGTAAGTCAGTGCCATCAAGCTGGGTGCTGTATGCGTTCAACATACCATCCTGCCATGCAAGCATATAAACACGGTAACCAATAATATTAAAGCCCGGCGTATTGATTGCAACCTGAGCAGCCCCAGTCAGATCACTCTGGTTGGTATACAGATTACCAAAGGCCTCGTCAAACTTTGTATACTTTGCGTACATGCATCCAGAAGATGGCTCTGCAATCGGCGTGTAACCTTCTGTTGAAAATGCAGGATACTTTGCCTTTGCCGCCTCTTTATATGGATTGACAGCTTCTAGTTCTGGCTCTGATTCTGATTCTGGCTCTTCAACTGTTTCTGTTTCAGACTCAATTTCAGATTCGGACTCAGCTGTCTCTGATTCTGAGTTTGACTCAGCTATTTCAGATTTCGATTCAAGTTCTGACTCGTTTGCCTCAGATGTTTTCATCTCTGTTTCCGTTTCAGACATCTCAGACTCCGATTCTAATTGACTTGTTTCAGATTCTGACTCCTGACTTTCTGTCTCAGTTGCTGTCCCTACTTCGCTTGACTGTGATTCTTTTTCTTGGCTTTGTGTTTCCTGCAATTCTAATTCCTGTGATTTTGCCTCTGATAATTGTGTGTCAGTTGCAGACTCACTCTCTTTAACAGACTCACTTTGTGTGTCAACCTCTGCTTCATCAGATAAAGATTTTTCGTTTTCTGATGTCATGTTGCTGACATTTTCATTATTTTCGCCACTATCAGATACAGCAGCTGTATCAGCTGCTGTTTCCTTACTTGTTTGATTGTTTGTTTCGCTTGCTAACTCAGAACTAGAAGATTCGTTTGCATCAGATGATGCTACATCTTCCGGTGCTTTCTCTGATTCTTTTTCTGATACAGTTTCAGATGAACTTTCCTTATCAATGGCTAAGCTTGACTGCTTCTCTGATGACACTTCAGGAAGCTTTGTCCCCTGCGTTTTTTCTGGTTCACTACCCGATGAGAACTGCTCACTGAGCGTATTGACAAACTCACCAAGATGACCAGTTGCTGCCAGGATTGCTACTGCTAGGGCAACTGAAGAGACAAGAACTAGAATTACAAGCGGTACTACATGATGCTTTTTCTTCTTTACTTCCTCGTAGGTTTCCTCATCCACATCAACATAACGGCTGACATCTTCCTGCTTTAGGTCATCAATAATGGCTTTTTCATATTCATAAACAGAGTCATCCACAAGTGTTGCCCTTGGCATACGCTTTGTGTCATCCTCTGGATGCGTTGTTTCAGAAGAATTGCTTTCCTCCGATTCCATATATTCATCTGAAGAGATCTCTTCATGATCGTTATCTTCTGCATATTCATCTTCCGATGATTCATCAATTGAATCTGCCTGATCTGAATCTGTTTCACCTGAATATTCTTCTTCTAAATATGGCTCATCCGAATACTCGTCATCGTCATATTCATCCTCTGAATATTCATCACTTAAGGATTCTTCTTCTGGCAGTTCATCATCACTTGCCTGAGAATCTTCTGCTTCCGATACCTCATCTGATTCGACTGGCTCATCATAGACTGTATCCTCAAAGCTATCATCAATGTCTTCAGTTGTTGCAGGCTCAGCTGATTCTGTATTGCTATCCATCTGTGCAGTTGCATCAGTATTAACTTCTGCATCGTTCGATGATTCGTCTGATTGCTCGCCTTCGACAGCGTCTAAATCTACAGCTGTTTCTTCATCAGAATTTTGTGTATCAAAAGTTTCCTCGTTCTCTGACACTTTTGATTCTTCTTCCGGTAGCTCGTCAGTTTCATCATCATCAACCAATTCTTCCTCTTCTTCTGGTTCTTCTTGACGAATCACTGGTTCAGAAGTATTGGTTAACTTGGCACCTGTTTTTAACAAAGAGGCAACGAAATCATCTGCAGTGGTTTCCCACTCTTCATTTTCTTCGTCCTCTTCCTCCTCGTAGAACTCCTCCGCTTCTGGCTGGTCTGCCCATTCTTCCTTAGCAGCCTCAGAATCAGCTTCGGCTTCTTTTTCAGAATAATCATCAGAATCAGTAGGAGCATCGACTACTGTATCGTCAGTCGCTGCAATCTTTTCTTCTTCAACTTCAGTCTCTGATTGTTCACTCTGTACGGATTTCTCTTCTTCAACTTCTGCCTTTGGTTGATTTTCCTGTACAGATTCAGTTTCTTTAACTTCTGTCTCTGACAGATCATCTTGTACAATCTCTTCGTCAGCTACTTCGTCATTGTCCTCTGTAGCTTGCTCACTCTGAGTACTTTCTTCATCAGACTGCGCTGATTGTTCATCCACATTTGACTCGCCGTTCTTTTGAATCTGTTCAAGATCAGTCTTGTCAAAGATCTTTGTGGTCTCTGCCTCTTCCTGCTCTCCTAGATTCTGAACATTCTCAGCCATCTGCTTTTGCAAGTCGTCAAGCTCTTTTTCAAGCTTCTGAGCCTGTGCAATCTCCTTTTGAATGGAGCTTTCAGCCTCGGCTACTTCACTTGCAAATGTCTTTTCAACCGTCTTTGGCACTGTAGATTCCTCTACT
>CAUCWU010000302.1 GCA_958446555.1 uncultured Lachnospiraceae bacterium
TTCTGCGTCCCTGATTTAGCTTATGATAGGACGAAACTGCTCGGTAAGCTATTTTTGAATTCTGACGGATTTCAGTCATCACAGAATGACCAAAAAACAAAATCCAGCTAATCAAAAGAAACGCAGCCATTACGATATAAGTGCCAAATGCACCAAGTGCACCGTAGAACAGTCTAAAAATACCATGTCCGACTGCACCACCTCCTATCGTGAAGAAGTCGGTTGTCTCATAAATCTCAGACAAAACAGTCTCAATCGACAAAAAGAAAATGACAATTGCAATGACCTTCTGAATGAGTCCTCGATTGCGCCAATTGCTGATCACAAAGCAAGGTAACAAAAACAAAAGAATCGGCATACAATATGCCAATGCGCCAAACCATCTGAAATTATATGTATGCAGCAGCTGCATCAGGCCTCCACCTGTAAAAAAACAGCTCAACTGCAAGATCACACAAAATACAAATACAGCAATGACGGCAATGTCATTTACAATTGTATAATCTACCTGTACGCGATTTTTTGCGTTATTCTTTTTTCGTTTTGCGGAAGATGAGTATCCCTTTGTTGCTGTTTTTCTGCTGTTTGCCCTTGCTGCCGCGGTTCTTTGCGATGTTTTCTGCATGGAAGATCGAGACGATCTTAACGATGATGCTTTGGACGCCGATGACTTTTGCGATGCCGCTTTTGCTGACTGTGTTTTTCTCGCCGCTGTCGCAGATGACGATGCTCTTTTTGGCGATGCAGTGCTCTTTGCTGCTGTCGTTTTTGTCCCGCTTGCTGGCTTTTTCTGTGCTGCAGCCATGATTCCCCTTCCTTTCATTTTAATTACTTTTCTGACATAACCGTTTTAGTATAACACATGTGTTTGTTTTTTTCAATCAGTTCGTGAAGTTTTGCAATTGCCTCTTTTATTCCACCTACTTCTTGTATTAAACCTTCCCTCACAGCCTCCTCTCCCACTAAAATAGAACCGACATCCCGTGTCAACGTCTCTGTATCCATCATTAATTCTAACAAACGATTTTCAGAGATTGTGCTATGTTTGATCACAAAACCTGTAATTCGATCTTGAATCCGTTTGAAATAATCGTAGCTTTGGCGCACACCAATAATCATACCATTTAAGCGAACCGGGTGAATCATCATCGTCGCCGTCGGCACAATAAAAGCGTAATCCGACGCCACTGCAAGTGGCACACCAATCGAGTGGCTTCCGCCAAGCACCAACGAGACACTCGGAATCGACATCCCAGCAATCATCTCCGAGATCGCAAGGCCAGCCTCCACATCACCGCCCACTGTATTAATTAAAATAAGAAGCCCATCTACATTTTGACTATCCTCAATCTGGGCCAACTGCGGCAGCACATGCTCATATTTTGTTGTCTTTAGATTCGATGCCAAACATTCATGCCCTTCAATCTCCCCAATAATATTTAATAGGAAGATTTTGTGTTTTTGGTTGTTCTCATCCAGCATCAGCTCACCGCTCTCACGGATTTGTTCTTGTTTTTCTGTTAAACTCTGTGATTCTGATCTGTTTTGTTCTGCTTGATCCTTTTTTTGTACGTTTTCTAAATTACCTTCCAAGTGAAATGTACCTCCGATTTTGACCACTGATAAAAGTCGTACTCAACAAATTTTACAACTCATAACTTTATAACTAACAAAAATAGTATCCTCTGCCGAAGGCCAAACTATACAGAGTTTTTGCAAAAAAAGCTTGACAGCGTTGCTAGTTCTATTGTAAAATAATATTTAGTGCAGATCTTTGTCTGCAATACGGAGCGATATCGAAGTGGTCATAACGAGCCGCACTCGAAATGCGGTTGTCCATTTTAGGGCACGTGGGTTCAAATCCCACTCGCTCCGGTTATTTTTATTTTACGCATAAATACTGGAATGTTCAGAAATCCGCTTAAAATAAAGGGTTCTGGACATTTTTTATTACAAATGGATGTTTGATATTTTATATCTTTTTATGGAATTTTAAACACCTGTATGACACGAAATATGACACGATATGTCATTGTTTTTTATCTCCTGTTTTGATATAGTTAAAATGTTAATCAAATGCTCAGTCTCAGATACGCTAAATGCAAATAAGATTTAAAGCCATAAAAATACCGGCCTCCAATCGTTAGATTCTTAGGTCTAACTTTTGGGGGTCGGTACATTTTTACTGCAGACTCTTTTTTATTGCTAGAATATATAATCTTTACACTTTGTTACGAAAAACTTAGTATTTACTCCTGATCTTCCTCTACGTTCTCTACACCACTCAGGCAAAGGCGTTCGCCCTCCTGTCCTTCCACAGAGAGATTTTTCAAGATCAAGTTCTTAACATTTCCTATCACAAGACCAAGCTTACTTGCCGGTTCGCAACCTGTCATCATTGCTGCTACACCTGTCTGTGTATCTTTTGCATAGGTGATGGAGACATTGTCAAATACCAGTCGCTCAATCTTCTGCTCTGGGAGGCCGTAAATATAAGCGCCACAATAATGTGCATTGCGGCAGACGATATTGCGAAACTCCAGTGATTCAATCTTCGGTGTGCGGTCATCCACTGGAAGTGCTTCTTTGGTTCCAACATACTCGGTTCTACCGTCTGGATCACAGAAATAGAAGCTGTTTACAACAAATGGTGCCTTTACGCCCTCTAACTCCAAATCCTCGAACACGATACCCTTTAAGATGGAATCCTTGCCGCGTCCACGTCTTGTCTTGACACGAAGACCTCTGTCGGTGTTGGAGAAGCGACACTTTGAGATGTGAATATCATCGACACCTGCTGCAATCTCACTTCCAACTGTGACAGCTCCGTGGCCATCCTGCATCCAAGACTGGCGAATGTGGATATGCTTGGATGGAACCTTAAATTTCTTGCCCATATAAATCTTGCCAGATTTGATTGCGATACAGTCATCTCCAACTGAGAAATGAACACCTGCAATCTCTACATTTGTACAGGACTCTGGGTCACAGCCATCGGTATTGTGAGAGTTTGCCGGTCCCTTTATTTCCATATCTAAGAAACGGATGTTGTTGGAAAAATAAGGATGCAGATTCCATGCCGGTGAATTCTGAACAGTAATGCCGACTACTGTGATATTCTCACAGTGGTTTAAGAAGATCATTCTCGGTCTCCATGCGCGAAGCTTATCCTTCGGGTGGCTCCACCAGTTCTCAAAATCAGCGCGTCCATCTAAGATGCCCTTTCCACAGATCGTTACATTCTTTACATAAATTCCGGTAATCATTGACGCGAAGCTGTCAAGTGGATTGCCCTCCCAGCTACCAAGATTGTAGTAACCATTTTCGTTATCATACTCAATCTGACCTGGAAGAATTGGTGTGCGCTCGCGGTCATAGATGCCGGCAAGCACTGCCCCCTCCTGCAGCTCTAATGTCATATCGCTCTTTAAAAACAGTGCTGTTACCGGATAAGTACCTCTTGGAATCAGTACTCTTGCCTTCTCTGGACAGCAAAGAATTGCTGCCTGAATCGCACTAGTATCATCGTGAACCCCGTCTCCAAATGCGCCAAACTCTTTGACATTTAATGTGATTGGCTCAACCTGTGTGTGGAAGGTGATCGTCTCTGATGCTTCATTTGCGCGCACCAACATAATCTCATAGTCGGTGTCCGGAAGTAACCCTTCAATCGTCTGAATCATCTTATGGAAAATTCCCTTTAGCTGACCATTCACCCAGACTTCATAGCTCGTTGTCTCATAAATTGAATCCTCATCCAGCTCGATTGTCACCTGTCTTGATGAGCAAAATAATATGTGAAAATTCATAATATCGATATCCTTTCTTTTCTTCCCTTTTATGCGTCAAGCTTGCTCTTTTCCATCTCCATTA
>CAUCWU010000303.1 GCA_958446555.1 uncultured Lachnospiraceae bacterium
GAGATAAAAGGATCAAACTGTCATTAGGGGGTTTGAGTCCGATGGAGTATAGACGTAGTCTTGGAATTGCTTAATTTAGGTCCAAGAAAGCGTCCGCACCCCCAAACGGTAAACAAGAGATGACCAAATTATGATCAAATATTCGAATAGTGTTGAATTTAGTAAAACAAAACTGGTTGCAAATTTGTCACAATTTGATAGAATACAAATGTAGCAAAGTTGAAAAAACTGGGTGAAGTATTTTTCAATTGCTAGCAAAAAAACATACATCATACAGAGAGAGTCACCGAAAGGTGGCTCTCTTGCCCATTAGATGGAAAATGAACGTTATAAGAGCCCGCGAGGGCATTGCTGAAAAGACAACAAGCTTAGTTGTTAGTTGTTTTTCAGCCTTTATTAGTTTTGTTGTTGAATATTTAGGAGAATATAATAATGGGAAAATACTTTGGAACAGATGGTTTCCGTGGCGAAGCTGGAATTACATTAACTTCTGATCATGCATATAAAGTAGGTCGTTTTCTTGGCTGGTATTACAATGCATTGCGTGAGCGAAAGGGAGATACTGAACCTGCTCGTATTGTTATCGGTAAGGATACGCGTCGTAGTTCTTATATGTTTGAATATAGCTTGGTAGCTGGTTTGACATCTTCTGGCGCAGATGCTTATCTGTTACATGTTACAACTACTCCATCTGTGGCTTATATTGCCCGTGTGGATAGTTTCGATTGTGGTATTATGATCTCTGCTAGTCATAATCCGTATTATGATAATGGCATTAAGCTGATTGACTGTCATGGTGAGAAGATGCCAGAGGAAACACTACTGTTAGTAGAAGATTATATTGATGATAAACTTCATGTGTTTGATCAGGATTGGTCAGAGCTGCCATTTGCTAGTCGTGATCATGTAGGTTGCACAGTAGATTATGTTTCCGGACGAAATCGCTATATTGGATATCTGATTAGCCTTGGTATGTATTCTTTTAAGGGTGTTAAGGTAGGTTTGGATTGTGCAAATGGTTCCAGTTGGAATATTGCAAAATCTGTGTTTGATGCACTTGGTGCTGAGACATATGTTATCAATAATAAACCAAATGGCTTGAATATCAATACGAATGCAGGATCAACTCATATTGAAGGACTGCAGAAGTTTGTTGTAGAAAAAGGTTTGGACGTTGGATTTGCCTATGATGGTGATGCTGACCGCTGCCTTTGCGTAGATGAGAAAGGCAATGTGATCACTGGTGACCATATTCTGTACATCTATGGCTGCTATATGAAAGAAAGAGGCAAACTATTGACAAATACAGTTGTTACAACTGTTATGTCTAATTTTGGTCTGTATAAGGCATTTGACGAGCAAGGCATTGGATATGCAAAAACTGCAGTCGGTGATAAGTATGTCTATGAGTATATGGCAAAGAATGGTTGCCGTATTGGTGGTGAGCAGAGCGGTCATATTATTTTCAGCAAGTATGCAAGTACTGGTGATGGTATTTTGACAAGTCTTAAGATGATGGAAGTTATGCTTGCGAAAAAGAAGTCAATGAGCGAATTAGCAGCACCGTTAAAGATCTATCCGCAGGTGTTGGAAAACGTCCGTGTGACAGATAAGAAAGCAGCACAAAATGATCCAGATGTGCAGGAAGCAGTTGCAAAGGTTACAGAAGCGTTAGGAAATACCGGACGTATTTTGGTACGCGAGTCTGGTACTGAACCGGTTGTGCGTGTTATGGTGGAGGCACCTGATCATGATACTTGTCAGAAGTATGTTGATGAAGTGGTCAATGTGATTTGCGAAAAAGGTTACAAGGCGTAAGGCTGATGTGTCATCTATTTTAGATGTCATTTTTGCATAGCAAAGGAAAAGTATAAAGCTACAAGAGGAATAAATTATGTGTGGAATCGTTGGTTTTACAGGAAAACAGCAGGCAGCACCGATTCTTTTGGATGGTCTGTCTAAACTAGAATATAGAGGTTATGATTCAGCAGGATTGGCTGTTCGTGATGGTGAGAATTTAGCGCAAGTTGTTAAGGCAAAAGGTCGTCTTTCTAATTTGATTGAGAAAACTGATAATGGAAATGCTTTAAAAGGAACTTGTGGTATTGGTCATACTCGTTGGGCAACACATGGTGAGCCAAGTCAGACAAATGCACATCCACACGTGTCTGGTAATTGCAGCAGATCTGGATCTGGTGCGGTGGAATCAGAAGTTGTCGGTGTACATAATGGTATTATCGAAAACTATACAGAGTTGAAAGAAAAACTGTTGAAGCATGGTTATACTTTCTACAGTCAGACAGATACCGAAGTGGTTATCAAGTTGGTGGATTATTACTATAAAAAGTATAATCTTGGACCGATTGACGCAATTGCTAAAACAATGGTGCGCATTCGTGGTTCTTATGCACTTGAGCTGATGTTCCGTGATTATCCGGGAGAAATTTGGGTGGCACGAAAAGATAGTCCAATGATTATCGGTATTACAGACGGTGAAACCTATGTTGCTTCTGATGTTCCTGCAATTTTGAAATACACTCGAAATGTTTACTATATTGGTAATCTCGAGTTTGCAAAGCTGACTCCGGGTGAGGCACATTTCTATGACCTAAACGGTGACGAGATCGAGAAGCAGACTATAGAGATCAAGTGGGATGCAGAAGCAGCGGAGAAGGCTGGCTTCGAGCATTTCATGATGAAAGAGATCCATGAGCAGCCGAAAGCTGTACAGGATACTTTAAATTCAGTAATTAAAGACGGAAAGATTGATCTGTCTAGTGTGGAAATTACCGAGGATGAGATTAAGAGTTTTGATCAGATTTATATCGTTGCTTGTGGTTCTGCATGGCATGTTGGCATGGCTGCTCAGTATGTATTGGAGGATATGACAGAGATTCCGGTTCGTGTAGAACTCGCATCGGAATTCCGTTATCGAAAGATGCCGATTAATCAGAATGCGTTAGTAATTGTGGTTAGTCAGTCTGGTGAAACAGCAGATACGCTGGCGGCATTGCGATTATCAAAAGAAAAAGGAATTACTACACTTGCAATTGTAAATGTAGTTGGTAGCAGTATTGCTCGTGAAGCAGACAAGGTATTTTATACGCTTGCTGGTCCAGAAATTTCGGTTGCAACAACGAAGGCATATAGTGCGCAGTTGGCAGCAATGTATTGTTTGGCTGTTCAGTTTGCAAAGGTCAGAGAGAAGATTACAGAGGAGCAATATAGCTACTATATCTCTGAGTTGATGACGATCTCAGAGAAGATGCAGAAGGTGTTGGAAGATAAGGAACGTATCCAGTGGTTTGCAGCAAAGTATGCAAATGCACATGATGTGTTCTTTGTAGGCCGTGGTATTGATTATGCAGTCTGCTTGGAGGGAAGCTTAAAACTGAAAGAAATCAGCTATATTCATTCTGAGGCATATGCTGCAGGTGAATTAAAGCATGGTACAATTAGTTTGATTGAGCAGGGAACACTGGTCATTGGTGTGCTGACTCAAAGCGAGCTGTATGAAAAGACGATCAGCAATATGCTGGAATGTAAGAGCCGCGGCGCATATCTGATGGGTCTGACTACCTACGGAAAATATGAAACTGAAGATCAGGTGAACTTTACCGTCTATGTACCGAAGGTGGACGAGCATTTTGTAGGTAGTTTGGCTGTAATTCCGTTGCAGCTGCTAGGCTACTATGTTTCTGTGGCTAAGGGCCTGGATGTGGATAAGCCGAGAAATTTGGCCAAGAGCGTTACAGTTGAATGATGTTTGGAATGCTCAAAGTATTTACTATTAAGACCCGAGCAATGCCATTAAGCTAATTGTTCGAAAAGTGTTCGATTATT
>CAUCWU010000304.1 GCA_958446555.1 uncultured Lachnospiraceae bacterium
TATTCAGAGCCCCTCGATTTTTTCTTTGAATCTGCCTGGCTCTTAATAGTTACAAATTACTTTCTAATACCTAACTTCTCGATTAAGGTACGGTAAGCCTCGATATCCTTGCTCTTTAAGTAGTCCAGCATACCTCTTCTCTGTCCAACCATCATCAGAAGACCTCTTCTGGAGTGATGATCCTTCGGGTTGCTCTGAAGATGAGCAGTCAGCTCAGCGATACGAGCTGTTAAGATTGCGATCTGAACCTCCGGTGATCCGGTGTCCTCTGGTGTTCTACCGTAAGCAGCGATAATTTCAGCCTTCTTTTCCTTGGAAATCATTGTTAGTTCCTCCTAATATTTTGATTCTCACCTCTACCCAAGCAATGGTTGGAGTATCCATTTGCTGGGGCATGGCGCGTACATATGATATACTATCACATAAATCTGTCTTTGTCAAAGGTTTTTTATCAATCTCCCATCACATTTTTCATGATGACTGGCGGACCATATTTCCAGCTGCTGACGCAGATACCCTTTGACTCAGATGCAGCATGGATGATCTTGCCATTTCCTATATAAATTGCAACATGACCGATCACACCTGGGTAACGACCAACATAGAAAATCAAATCGCCTGGGCGAATCGTATCCTCATTGACCGTCACACCGACAGTTGCCTGATCGCCTGAAAACTCTGGAAGTGTGACGCCAAACATTCGATACAGACACATCGTATAGCCTGAGCAGTCAACACCGCCCTCAGCAGTTAATTCTTTGCCACCCCATACATAGGTGCCGCCATAGTACTCGAATGCTTTTCGAATCAAATTCTGACGTGTCTCCGATACACCATCTAATGAGAAATAGATTGCTTCATCTAAGAAATATCCAGTATAAACCGTCTCTCTCTTTACATAACCGGACAGCTCAGTGACAGCCTCAATCTCAACCCAATCTGCTGTCTCTCCGTTGATATCATATCGCTCACCCTTAAAGAAGGTTGTGATAACCTCGGCACCTTCCTTTGGCTCATATAAAGCATCGACTGAATCGGTTAAAATCTCTGCCATATACTTCATACTAGAAAGAGCTAGCTTTCTCGCCTTCTCTCCGGTTGTGACATACTCGGCAGATACATAGCCTGTTGCGCCACCAGACTCAATCTTCATCCATCCGTCGTTTTCCTCTAGAATTTCTACTGCACAATTCTTAAAAATAACACCGCAAATTTCATAGTCGGTTGACGGACCTTTTCTCATATTTAAATAGTTGCGCACACCAGTGATCATACCAAGATTGGTATACTTGTCAAGAACAGCCTCTTTTGCCTCGCGAACTGCGGCATCCTCAGTTGTCTCTTCCTCAGTGCTCTCCTCCTCAAGTGATTCAGATTCGTTTGTCTCTGTCTCCAACTCAGAGGACATTACAAGTTCAGACTCACTCTCGGCTTCACTTTCTGATTTTGATTCGTCACTTGATGGTTTTGTACTCTCCCCCTGCGAATCATTTGACGAAGACTTTATTGTCTTTGATTCGGTTTCTTTTTCTGTCTCTGCCACAGTTGCCGCTGCCTCTGTGAGCTTTGGCGGAACTGTCTGTGGTTTTTCCTTGTTTTTTTCCAGATAATACAAAGCGCCAAGACTCATAACGCCTGCCAGAAATACGATTGTTAGCAGAACAGCTGCGATTAAGAGGCCGTTTCCAAAGCCTTTACGCTTCTTTTTTGAATTCTTCCTGTTTTCCATCGTTTCCCCTCTCTTCGAAATAAGTAACGCATGCAAGGGTATCTTTTTTTAACTGCTCTTTTAATGCTTCAAGACCAGAAAAACGTACCTCTGGTCTCTCATAATGAAAGAGATCTACCTCGATGTTCTCGCCATACGCCATTTGGCTATATTGTAGCAGATGGGTCTCTAAAAGTAAATCAGATTTTGCGGCATCTTTTTCAACAGTTGGACGATGTCCGACATTTGTAATTGCTAGATAAGAATTCCCGCCAATCAATACCTTCGAGAAATAGACTCCAACCGGAACAAGTAGCTTGTCGGACGGCCATGCCAGATTCATTGTTGCAAAGCCAATTGTATGTCCTATTGACTTTCCATGAATGACCGTACCAGAAAGTGAAAATGGACGACCCAACATATCGGTTGCCTCTTCCATCCGTCCCTCTCTTACGCATTCGCGAATTCTACTGCTGCTGATCGGCTCGTTTTGATAAGAAACCTTGTCAAACACCTTAAATTCATAGCCACACTCATCTGCCATTTTTGCAAGCAATGAGACGTTTCCTCTTCGCTCATAACCGAAACAAAAATCTGGTCCAGCTGCGACAAATGACGCATTTATTTTTTTGCATAAAATTTCTTTCACAAACACCTCTGGTTCTGTATGGCGCACCTGATCGGTAAATGGATATTCAATCAGATAGTCGATTCCGTATTCTTCTAAAAATTTTGTTTTCTCATCATTTGGTGTCAGCTGGCGCATATCCTCTCGCCCTGGAATCGGCGGAACAAAAAAGGCAAACACGACTGTCTTTAACCCCTTTTTTTTCTGCTCAAGAAGCGCATTTAGAAGACGCTGATGACCTCTATGGATTCCATCAAATTTGCCGAGCGTGACAACTGTTTTTTCTGTTATCTGAAAATTTTCTGTATTGCAAATTACCTGCATCTTTGGTCTCCTTTGGTTGTTCTTGCCTAGTGTATCTCCTATCTCGGCCACCTGCCAAGATTTCACTCGTTCCGGTAGAAAATCTTGACGGGCTTTAACAGTGCATCGGCCTCGTCTACACGATAGACACCAATAAATTCATCGTCTAAATATAAGCGCACACGAGATTGTCCGTCTAAATTTTCGAGACCCGTCACAGATTCAAGACGAATTGAATTTCCATTTTTTAGCTGTTTTTCAAACTCATCTGAGGCGATTACCTTTGGAAAATGGCTGAGCGCATGATTGATACTGATTAATTTTTCTTCCAGTTTTCCACCATCTGCAAGTAGTTTTATCTGATCAAGTGTCAGTGCCTGCTCTCTTGAAAAGCCACCTGCCATTACTCTTGTCAGGCTACTCATACAGGCATCACAACCGAGTTTTTTTCCGATATCGACGCAAAGAGTACGGATATAGGTTCCTGCTGAACAGGTGACAAGAAATCGTGCTTTATTGCCTGTCACAGACAACACTCTGATATCCTTCAATGTGACAGGAACTGCCTTTCTCTCGACTGTTTTTCCCTCTCTTGCGAGCTGATAGAGCTTTTTTCCGTCAATCTTTTTGGCAGAGTACATCGGCGGCACCTGATCGTAGGTTCCCTCAAAAGAATAGATGGCTTCTCGAATTTCATCCTCTGTTTTGGAGATTTCCTGTGTCTGAAGGATCATTCCCCAAATGTCCTCGGTATCTGTCTTTACACCAAATGTCACCTCTGCCTCGTAGGTTTTCCAGTGATCTGGCAACAAATCAAATGTTTTGGTTCCAAGGCCCAAACCGACAGCAAGCACACCCTCGGCCTGAGGGTCGAGGGTGCCGGTATGACCAATTTTTTTCTGATGCAGGATTCCACGCAGCTTTGCAACCACATCATGTGAGGTGTAGCCGCTCTCCTTCCACACTGCAATTAGTCCATTGTAATGCTCAATCTGCATAGTCCTCCTTCGGAATTCGACCAATAATTTCCTTAATAATCTCATCCGGCTTTTGATTGTAGAAGGTGCATCCCGATGCGCGCACATGACCGCCACCGCCAAAGAAAACTGCAAGTGCACTGACATTCACTACATGATTCGAGCGGAAGCTGCACTTAAATACACCCGGCTCTAACTCATATAAAAATACGGCAACATC
>CAUCWU010000305.1 GCA_958446555.1 uncultured Lachnospiraceae bacterium
CAATTATTGCAACTGGTGGCAAGCAGTACAAGGTAGCAGAAGGCGATGTCATTCGCGTTGAGAAGCTTGGAGTAGAAGCTGGACAGACCTACAACTTTGATCAGGTTTTAGCTGTAAACAATGGTGAGATGATCATTGGTACCCCGACTGTTGCTGGAGCAACTGTAAGCGCAACTGTTATGGGCGATGGCCGTGCTAAGAAGGTTATTGTATACAAGTACAAGAGAAAGACCGGCTATCACAAGAAGAATGGTCACAGACAGTCTTATACTGAGTTAAAGATTGAGAAGATCAACGCTTAATCAATGATTCAGGTAGAGATTATCCGGGATGCTTCCGAAGCGTATATCGGCTTTTCTATCAATGGACATGCCGGTTATGCAGAACATGGACAGGACATCATCTGTGCAGCAGTTTCTGTTCTCGCACAGAATACCGTAAATTCTATTGAACAATTTACGGATGATGCATTCTCAGGTGAGATGGATGAGAAAACAGGTCGTTTATCGGTCACGTTTCCTCAAGGCGTCGGGAAGGATTCCAGACTGTTGTTGGACTCGATGGTACTTGGACTTACAAGTATTGCCGAGGAGTATGGTAAGAAGTATATTAAAATCCGATTCAGGGAGGTGTAAATCATGTTCAAGATGAATCTTCAGTTATTTGCACATAAGAAGGGTGTTGGTTCTACTAAGAACGGCCGTGATTCCGAGTCCAAGAGACTTGGTGCAAAGAGAGCAGATGGACAGTTCGTTTTAGCTGGAAACATTCTTTACAGACAGCGTGGAACCCATATCCATCCAGGTAACAATGTAGGTATCGGCGGTGACGATACTTTATTTGCGAAGGTTGATGGAGTTGTCCGTTTCGAGAGAAAGGGCAAGGATAAGAAGCAGGTTTCTGTTTATCCAAAGGCTGAGTAAGATCAATAAGTTTGAAACGAGTAGAGACCGTTGCTTTCGCAGCGGTCTCTTTTAAGTAAATGATAAGTGAAATATATATATGTAACCCGGGGCGAAAGTCCCTTGATGAATGTCGATCAGCAGCTATTGAACAAGAAGTGTTAATAGTAAATAATGTTGAATCGGCATTTTTTTGAGAAAGGCATCGGTGAATAAATGATAGATAGTGCCAGAATATTTATAAAATCCGGCAAGGGTGGCGACGGTCATGTAAGCTTCCGTCGTGAGCTTTTTGTTGCAGCTGGTGGTCCTGACGGCGGTGACGGCGGCAGAGGCGGCGACATTATTTTTGAAGTTGATAAGGGATTAAACACATTAAATGACTTCCGTCATGTGCGTAAGTATATTGCCCAGTCTGGAGAGGACGGAAAGAAGCGTCGTTCCCACGGTGCTGACGGTGATGATCTGGTTGTAAAGGTTCCAGAGGGAACCATCATCCGTGACGAGGCAAGTGGTAAGATTATTGCTGATATGTCTGGAAAAAATATGCGTGAGGTGATCCTTAGAGGCGGAAAAGGTGGTGCAGGAAACATGCATTTTGCAACCCCTACGATGCAGGTACCAAAGTATGCAAAGCCTGGACAACCAGCAATGGAATTGTGGGTTCGCCTAGAGTTAAAGGTAATTGCTGATGTTGGTCTGGTTGGCTATCCAAATGTTGGAAAATCCACCATCCTTTCTATGGTAACCAATGCAAAGCCAAAGATTGCAAATTATCACTTCACAACATTGGATCCATATGTAGGAATCGTTGACCTTGAGGGAACCAACGGTTTTGCACTTGCTGATATCCCTGGTTTGATTGAAGGCGCTTCCGAAGGAATCGGTCTTGGTTTCCAGTTTTTAAAGCATATTCAGCGTACAAAAGTGTTGATTCATGTCGTTGATGCAGCTTCCACAGAGGGAAGAGACCCGGTTGAGGATATTCGTACCATTCAGAAGGAGCTTGCTTCCTATGATCCAGAGCTGTTAAAGAAGCCAGCTGTCATTGCAGCCAATAAGGTTGATGTTATCCAGACAGAAGAGGGCGAGGACGATCCTATTGAGCGTTTAAAGAAGGTATTTGAGCCAGAGGGAATGAAGGTATTCCCAGTATCTGCAGCATCCAATCAGGGTTTAAAGGAACTCTTATATCATGTATGGCAGCTTCTGTCCACGATGGATCCAGAGCCGACTGTATATGAGAAGGAATTTGTTCCAGAGTATGATCTTGGAAGCAATCTTCCTTACACAGTTGAAAAGACAAAGGATCATCTGTTTACAGTTGAGGGACCTCGTATTGAAAAAATGCTTGGTTATACCAATCTGGATTCAGAGAAGGGCTTCACCTTCTTCCAGCGTTTCTTAAAGGAGAGTGGAATCCTAAAAGAGCTTGAGGATCTTGGAATCGAAGATGGCGATACCGTCAAAATGTACGGTCAGCATTTCGATTATTATCATGAATAAATTAAATTGATTGATAATAACGATTGCAGATAGAGAAAGGCAAAATCCTGTATCTAGCTGTAATCGTTATTGAAAGTATAAGGAGACATTATGACAAGTAAGCAGAGAGCATATTTAAAGGGTCTGGCAATGGAGCAGTCCGCAATTTTACAGATCGGAAAGTCCAGCTTGACACCAGAGATCACAAAATCTGTAGATGAGGCATTAGAGGCACGTGAGTTGATTAAGATTCATGTATTAAAGAATTGTTTTGATGATGGTTCTTCCATCGCTGATGTGTTAGCAGAGCGTACCCATGCTCAGGTTGTACAGGTTATCGGTAAGATGATCGTACTGTACCGCCCGGCAAAAGAAGAGAAGAAGAGAAAAATCGTACTTCCGAAATAAGCAGATACTAATAGCAACGAAGCAATTCGTAGGTTTCCATAGTATAATACAGGGAGGATCATTTTGATGGTTAATGATGAGATACTTTATATCCGAAGACGCTTAAAAAAGAAGATGGACGAGGATCGTTTTGAACACACAATGGGTGTTGCTTATACATCTGTCTGCCTTGCCATGCGTTACGGAGAAGATATTAATAAGGCAGAGTTAGCAGGTCTGCTTCATGACTGTGCAAAGTGTATTCCGGATGATATTAAACTTGACAAATGCAAGCGCAACAATATTCCGATTACTAAGGCACAGGAACAGAATCCGTCACTTCTTCATGCAAAGCTCGGCGCATTTATCGCAGCTGATCGTTATAAGATCAAGGATCGGGATATTTTGAATGCAATTGAAAATCACACGACAGGACGACCGGAAATGAGTCTCCTTGAGAAGATCGTATTTGTTGCAGATTATATTGAGCCAAGACGAAACAAGGCATCAAACTTGCCGAAACTTCGTCAGATGGCATTTATTGATATTGATCGTACCGTATATGAGATCATGGATCAGACACTTCGCTATCTGAAGGCAAAGAAGGTTCCGATTGACAGTATGACAAAGAAGTCCTGTGATTATTACCGTGCTTTGTGTGGGGAGAAAGATGTTTAAGTAAATAATTTAACGCCAAAAAATATCATCGACCCGAAAATCACACTTTCGCTTAGGGTCGATAGTGATAGATACAATGAGAGACCGCCAAAATCTCTGTTTTTTATCACGATCAAGTTGTGTATAAGTTTTGTCAAAGCCGTCTGGAAGTACTACTTTTTTCTTTTTGGAGGGAGTCACTTCTAAGGCGGCTATTTTTGTTTTGATCTCATCGCGCTTCGCCCTATACTCCTCAACCGATATATCGCCGTCTTCGTATCGTATGCCAATACGCTTTAGCCTGGCATTTAAAGATTCAATTTCTTTGCTGCGTTCTTCTTCCGGAAGAGTTTGACACTCAATATTGATATTGTACTCATCAGCCAGAGTCT
>CAUCWU010000306.1 GCA_958446555.1 uncultured Lachnospiraceae bacterium
AAATGGGCAGAGCAACTTGTAGGCATCAAAAGACTGGATTGGAGGAAAAGATGCAAACGATATTGGTGGTAGAAGACGATCATGATTTGAATCAGTCAATTGGATATTCTTTGAAAAAGTCAGGATATGCCGTTTGTGGTGTGACTTCCATTGAGAAGGCGAAGCAAATGTTTAATCGGAATCAAATTGATCTGATTCTTTTGGATGTGAATCTTCCAGATGGAGAAGGCTTTTCTTTTTGTCGGTGGGCAAAGGCAAAAAGAGAAGTTCCAGTTATGTATTTAACGGCCAGAGATATGGAGGAAGATGCTTTGGCAGGATATGATTCAGGAGCAGAGGATTATGTGATAAAACCATTTTCAATGAAGATTTTACTAAAAAAAATCAATATTATTTTAAAAAGAACAATTCTAAGTAAGCGCATGATTTTTACAGATGAATATTTGTATATTGATTTAGAGAATGCAAAGGTGTTGGTAGAGGGGCAAGAATGCGCGATTACACCAACAGAGTTTCGCTTGCTTCGCCAATTCCTTATGAATCAAGGACAACTTCTTACTTACGATTTGCTATTGGAACGATTGTGGGACAGTGGAGGACAATTTGTAGATAAACATGCATTGGCGGTTAATGTGAACCGGCTTAGAGGAAAAATTGAAGATGAAAAACATAGATATATTTCAAATGTATACGGGATGGGATATCAATGGATTGGTTGACAATTGCAGTGATTGGAATTTTATTGGTTACAGTGACAATCGCACTGTGGGAAAAGCATCAAACGCAAAAAGAAGCGGAGTTGTTTGCAAATCAGGTGGAGGAGGCTTTGGATGCAATTCTGTCAGGGAGAAAATGGAAGGTAGAGGAAGAATTTGAGGATAGTCTCTGGGGAAGAATAGGAACACAATTAGCAAAGGCAGAAGCTGTATTTTTAAAAAAGGAAGAGGAAAGTTTGCGCGAAAAGGAAGTCGTAAAAAGCTTAATTTCGGATATGTCGCACCAGACAAGGACACCGATTGCCAATATGAAGCTATATATAGAACTTCTTGAAGGGGAAGCACTATCCGAAAATGGTTCCTTCTTTTTGACTAAAATGAAGGAGCAAATAGAAAAAATAGATTTCCTGATGCAGAATATGGTGAAGATGTCAAGACTAGAAACGGGTATTTTGCAAATCCATAAGGAGAAGAAAAATATACACGAGACCATTCGGCGTGCAATTGCAAGCCTTGTACCGCAGGCAGCGTTGAAACAGATTGATCTGTATGTGGACTGTGATGAAACGATGTGTTTTTTTCATGATAGTAAATGGACCGAGGAAGCAATTTATAATATTTTGGACAATGCGCTAAAATATACTGAATCTGGCGGAAGCATCCATATTGAAGTGCAAAAACAGGAATTGTTTTATAAAATAAGTGTTTTAGATACTGGAAAAGGAATTGCGCCAGAAAGACAGGCGGAGATTTTTACACGATTTTATCGTGAGCCGGAAGTGCATGATCAGCCGGGAGTTGGAATTGGACTCTATCTCGCAAGAAAAATAATCGAACTGCAAAACGGATATATAGAGGTTCAATCAGAAATAGGAAATGGTTCATGTTTTTGCCTATATTTTCCAGTGAAAAACGAATGAGACCTTTATCACAATTATGAGATCATTTGAGAATGAGATCAGTTTGTGATTTTTAAGAGGTATTCTGTTTTACAGCAAAGGAGGATACAAAGCTATGAACTATATTGTAGAAACAAAAAATTTAAAAAAGTATTATCAAATGGGTGATGCGACGGTAAAGGCATTGGATGGTATTGATTTTTGTGTGAAGGATCAAGAATTTATTGCAATTATCGGAAAAAGTGGGTCGGGAAAGAGCACACTTTTGCATATGTTAGGCGGGCTAGATACACCAACAGAAGGGGAAGTGCTGATAGAAGGAAAGAGCATTTTGAAGCTGAAAAAAGAACAGTTGGCGATCTTTCGCAGAAGAAAAATTGGATTCATTTTTCAAAATTATAATTTGGTTCCAGATCTTAACGTGTATGAGAATGTTATTCTCCCAGTGGAACTTGATGGAAGAAAAGTTGACACAGAATATGTGAATGGAATATTGAAGCTTTTGCGGATATCGGAGAAGAAAGATATGCTTCCGGGAACATTATCTGGTGGGCAACAGCAAAGAGTTGCGATCGCAAGGGCTCTTGCAACAAAGCCAGCTATTATTTTAGCAGATGAACCGACTGGAAATCTAGATTCTGCGACCAGTCATGAGGTGCTAGGGCTTTTAAAAATGGTCGCAAAACAATTTTGCCAAACGATCATTTTGATTACACATGACAGAGATATTGCACAGCTTGCAGACCGTATTGTACATATTGAAGATGGAAAAATTGTCAGCGATACCAAAGAAGGGATGTGATTGTCATGCTGAAAAATCCAAATCAAAAAATAATAAAAAGGATGGCATGGAACAATTTAAAGAGAAATGCGAGAAAAACAATTACATTGCTTTTTGCAGTCGTTCTTGCGTCATTTCTGATTTTTACGATATTTACGGTTGGAAATTCCTATTTTAAACTCCAGAAAATTCAAAATATTCGTATGTCGGGAGCAGAGTTTGATGCGATTCTATATGGGGTGACAGATGAACAGAGGCAACTATGTGAAGAAAATCCGAATATTACACTGACAGGTACAGCGGGAAGTTGTGGATGGGTAGAGAAGACCGATAAGGATTCTACTCCAAATGTAGGGCTGATCTGGGCGGATGATGCCTATTGGACACAGATGATGGCGCCTGTGAGAGAAAAGCTAGAAGGAACGTATCCTACAGCTTTCAATGAAATAATGGTAACAAAAAAAGCATTAAAGGAATGTGGATACGAAACTCTTAAGGTGGGTGATACCTTTTCGATGTCCTATGGAACTTATGATGGCATTCAGACAGGAAATTTTAAAATTAGCGGAATTTGGGATGGATACGGACCAAAGAAAATATTTTATGTATCAAAAGAATTTTATGATAAGTCGGGCTGGAAACTCTCACAGGCTGCTTCTGGCCGTTATTTTATTGATTTCAAGCAAAAATTTATGACGACAAAAGAACAGAATGCCTTTATTGAAAGTATGAATCTTGGAAAGCAGCAGAATATTTTCTTTATTGCAGGTCTCGGCAATTCGGTTTCCTTGCTTGCAGGATTGATTGGACTTGTTGTTGTTACTTGCCTGTGTGCCTATTTGCTCATTTATAATATTTTACATCTTTCAGTTTCTGGAAAAGTACGCTATTATGGTTTACTTCAGACAGTCGGAATGACACAGAAACAGATAAAACAAATGCTACAAAAACAGATGTTAATAATTGGGTTTATCGGAATAATCGTGGGATGTCTACTAGGTGTATTTGTGTCATTTTCTCTGATTCCAATAGTGGTAAAATCGCTTGGAATCAAAGAGAATTATGTGGATTCTATTATGGTTTGTTTTCACCCGACTGTTTTACTCGCCACCATTTTGCTAGTTGGATTTACGATCTTTTCTGCAAGTAGAAAACCTGTTAAAATGGCAACAGCAGTCTCACCAATAGAAGCGCTAGGGTATCGATCTGCTTCAAAACTGAAAAAAACAAAACGAGCAGGAAAGTCTAAGGTAATAAATAGACTTTGTTTGGAACAACTTGTAAAGGATAAGAAACGAACTACTATTGTATTATTTTCTTTGGCAGCAAGCTTGTCTGTGTATCTTTGTATTGTGACAATGCTAGATAGTCAGGCAGCAAGAACTATTGTGTCAAATAATATGGATGCGGA
>CAUCWU010000307.1 GCA_958446555.1 uncultured Lachnospiraceae bacterium
GCGCATCCGTAGGCATTGAAATGGCTCTCGGTAGGCCTGTTGATATAGCAATTAACCATGATCCCGACGCAATTCTGATGCACAAGACAAATCATCCCGGAACGCTACATCTGACAGAAGATATTTTCAAAGTAGATTTGCAGAAATATGTCGGAAATCAGCACGTAGCATTGATGTGGGCTTCTCCAGATTGTACAAGCCATTCAAAAGCAAAAGGCGGTCAGCCAAGAAAACATGGGCTTCGCATTCTTCCGTGGGCAGTGTATAAACACGCTAAAGCAATTCTTCCAGATGTAATCATTATGGAAAATGTGGAAGAAATACAGCAATGGGGGCCATTGGACGAGAAAGGACATCTGATTAAGGAAAGAGCTGGCGAAGATTATCGAAAATTCATTTCAGCAATGGAAAATATTGGTTATGAATTTGACAGCCGAGAACTGGTAGCTGCTGATTACGGAGCACCAACTACAAGAAAACGTTGGTATGCGGTGTTTCGCAGGGATGGAAAGCAGATAATATGGCCAAAGCCTACTC
Source organism: uncultured Lachnospiraceae bacterium (assembly GCA_958446555.1). Taxonomy (GTDB): domain Bacteria; phylum Bacillota; class Clostridia; order Lachnospirales; family Lachnospiraceae; genus Anthropogastromicrobium. The sequence goes on from CAUCWU010000307.1 coordinate 538, forward strand.
ATAATCGTTTTGGCGAAGATGGATTGAAGCCATATGAACAGTGCGGAGACTACATTGATTGGTCGGACTTAGGAAAAAGTATATTTGACCGCTCGAAACCATTGGCAGAAGCAACGCAGAAACGTATCGCAAATGGAATCAAGAAATATATCGTTGATAATCCAGATCCTTACATTGTGCAGAGCAAAGATGCACTGGCGTTTATCATTCAGTATCATAGGGAAACCAGGAAAGGCGATTCCAGAGGGCAGTTGTTAACCGAACCAATTAAGACTATTGATACCTCAAATAGATATGGACTTGTGACAGCTTTTATCACGAAATATTACAAGACCGGAATCGGTCAAGGATGTGATGAGCCATTGCATACAATAACCACATCGCCCGGTCACTTCGGTGTGATATCCGCTTTTCTGGTTAAGTATTACGGAACAGGATGTGGGCAGGTACTTAATGAACCACTCGGGACTATCACCACAAAAGATAGATTCGGTCTAGTGAATGTTCTGGTTGATATCCATGGAGAAAAATACATTATTTCAGATATCTTTCTCAGAATGCTAAAGCCAGAAGAACTGAAAGTGATGCAGGGATTCCCAAAAGATTACATTATTGATCGGGATTACAAATGGAGAAATTACCCTATTGCAAAACAGGTGGCCAGAATTGGAAATAGTGTCGTGCCGGTTGTAGCAGAAGCGTTAGTAAAAGCAAATTGCTCATATTTGAAAATCGGAGAACGTAAGGCTTCACTGATGATTTACATGCAGAATAACGGACAGGTAGCATTTGGTTGAAAGAAGGTGATCTAAATTTGAATTACGCACAAATATTCGCAATAAAGCAAGAACGAGAAGAGCGAATAAAGAAGATATGTCCAGGGATTCCGAATTCTAGTGGCATATATGCTTTTTACAGGATAGATGAAGCTGGTATTCGACGCAGTTATGTGGGGCAAGCACTCAGACTTCGTGAGAGATGTGCGAGCCATTTAGGGGAATACGATCACATAGCATTAAGCCTTAAAAAGCATAAGTTTTACAGTGAAAGTAATCCTACTGGTTGGAAACTTTCATATAGAACATGTAGAAAGGATGAACTTGACCAGAAAGAAATTGAAACAATCAAGGCTTTTGCAGATAAAGGCTTCCAGATGTACAACGTTACAGCTGGTGGCCAGTCAGCTGGAAAGCAAGTAACAGGGCAATATAAACCGCCCAAGACATACAGACAGGGAATTCAACAAGGCAAAATAACCCTTGCGCGAGAATTAAAACACATCATTGATATTCACTTAAATGTATCAATCAGACCAGAAAAAGCAAATAACAAAGTATCTATTAAGGCGTTGGAAAAATTCAACGACTTACTCAATGAAGAAAACTATCACTGATTCTAACACACCAGTAGTTCTACTGGCTAAATTCCAAAGATGAAAAATAAAAAAATGAATAGAGGTGAGTTTTGTGTCAGAAAACACAAACGAATGCGTAATTGAGTGGATTCCCGGAAGAGATTATGTAGGGCTTACTGCTAAGAATGGGAGCACCTGGAAGAATAGATGTGAGGAATTAGAAAAGGAATTTCCAGACGATGTGAAAATTCTTGCCAGAAATAATGATGGATCTATTTTCGCTCACTTGCCGTATTCCTACATTAAAATCAATCCACCGAGAAAATATTCCGATGAAACGAAGAAGAAAGCTGCGGAAAGATTAAATAAAATGCGTGCAGAAAAAAGTAATACTGCGGAAGAAGATCCGTTTTGCCTATGAATTACCGTCAGAGAAAATATAATGAGGGGCAATCTGCCAGAAATGATATTTACAGATTTCTTGTCAAGTATCTTGAGAAACACGGATATATGCCTTCTTACGAAGAAATCATGGATGGAACAGACCTCACAAAGTGTACCGTCCAGAGACATATGCGGCAATTGGAGATGGATTCTCTGATTGCCACAGAACATCCGGGAGTATCAAGAGCATACCGTTTGACGGAATACAGATACGAAAGGAAAAAATATGGGAAGCAAATTAAAGATGAAAGCACCAAAGAAAAATAGGGTGCTGGAATGCGATAACCAAATGTCACAGGCATTTGCCAGAGCCATGCAGAACTCACGTAAAGAGTTGGAAATCATGCAAGATCAAGCCTATAACGATGGATTTAATACTGGTGATGACTGGGCGAATACGATCAATTCCGTAACTATGATGTTGGCATTAAGAAAACTGCATGGATTTTCAACCAAAAGGCTTTTAGACGTAATCAATTGTGCAAATGATTTTGTGGGACAAGCGAACCGTGGCGAAAGAAGCTTTATGAGCATGATTGAGGAACTGGAATCCGAAACAGATGTACGGATTCCAGATTTGAATAAAGAATTGGTTAGAAGGTTCGGAAAATAAAGGGAGAAAATCTAAGTGGGGAAAGTGAGGACACAATGACAGAACAGGAAAAGAAGGAACTTCTGGATGAACTGGAAAAGCGCATTGACGAAAAATACAAAGGTTGTCTTACCAGAGAAGATGTTGCAACCACATTAAAAGCACCGAGAGAAAAGTGGTTTAGAGATAAGAATGGGAACAGAAGAAGTTCTCTGATGATGGATGCTTTTGATTCATCTATTATCTCGTGGCAAGTCTGGGAAACAATCAGAAAGTTGACTTGCGTTATATGTGGTAAGCAGTATGTCAGACAGCTTGCGAATGTAGAAAATGCAGATGAAATCGCAGAGAAACTTTGCCAGTTTGTTTATGACTTGAAGATGGATTTTAAGAAACAGGAGGACGCAAAATGTTAATCAGAAGTCAGGATAAAACAATAATAGTAAATATTGATAATGCTTTCAGTATTGCAATTCGAGACATTAATGGAGCGGCATCAATATATGTCGGAAGTCAAGGAGCTTGTTGCATTATCGGAGAATATTCCACCAAAGCGAAAGCCATGAAAGTATTGGATATGATTCAGGAATCCTATGAAGAATATAAAATTAATTGTACTTTTTTGACAGGATTTACAGGACATCGAGCAATTGTAGAATCAGGCGATATTCACGTCAATGGTTTCAAAGAACTTGTAAAAAGTTTTAAAAAGAATACGTTCTTTCAGATGCCAGAGGATAGCGAGGTGGAAGTATGAAAAGATATGAAACAACAAAATTTCTTGGTCAATTGATGGAAAAAAGCTGTTTTTCCGGCCCAGGTAAATACTGGGCTAGAGAAGTAAGCCTTGATTATGGCTACGCAGC
>CAUCWU010000308.1 GCA_958446555.1 uncultured Lachnospiraceae bacterium
CCAAATGACTGCGGATACACATATTCGTGCATCGTATTGATTTTACAACGAATGCACAAGAAAAACAACATGAAATTTTATGCTTGGTGGATGATGCGGCTGATTGGCTTATAAATTAGCATTACAATCACAGAGACTGCTGCTCCCTTTAACAAATTAAGTGGTGCAACACACACAGCAACGAATGTCAAAAGATTAAATTCTTTAAAGCCAGAGAAGATTGCATGTCCCATCTCTAAAATCTGATCAAGCGGCATTCCATACAGCTTTGAAAAGGCTGGAAGCAGATAAAAGGCATTGAATAAGCTTCCAAAAATTGTGATCACAACCGTTCCAACTACACAGCCAATCACTGCAGTCTTCTTTGTCTTATGCTTGAAATAAAGAATTGACGCAGGAACAACAAAGCTGCATCCAATCATAAAGTTTGCATAGTCACCGACAAATGCTGTCGTCGTTCCTCTAAACAAGACTCTAAGTACATTTTTTAACAGTTCAGTTGCAACACCGGCTACTGGTCCTACTGCAAAGGAACAAATTAAAACCGGCACCTCTGAGAAGTCAAGCTTGTAAAATGGCGGTGCAAACGGAACTGGGAAGTCAAACAACTGCAAAATAAATGCAAGTGCTGACATCATACCAACTGTAACCAGTTTTCTTGTACGCATACTCTCTGACGAGCTAACACCTGCCCACTTCTCTCCGAGCTTTGCCACTAGCAAAATAATGGCTGCTGTGATCGCGATCACGATCAAAAATCCGGCATTTTCTGTCACTGTTTTCCATAGGTTTTCCATTTTTCTTTCCTCTTTTCTGCGCATCTGCGCGTAAAATTGAAAGTGGAATTCTTTTGATGGAATCTTGTGCACTGCATAAAAAAAGGCCCCCAAATTGGGGGCCAAATCATTCTAATACACCTTAGATCGTTCCTGACACGACGATATATCGCGCAGTCTCAATACCAATGCACGTCTTCTTTTCCCATCCAGACTTCGGACACATCATTTTAAATAAAACCATGTATCACTTTACTGTTGGTTTCGGAGTTGTGTGAAACATCATCTGCTACACTCACCGAATCAGCCGCAAAAATGCGGGTAGCGGACTTTACCGCCAGTGGGGATTTGCACCCCGCCCCAAAGAATATTCCATTTTCTGAAAAAAAATATAGCATATCTTCGCAGATATTGCAAGTTATTTTTGCACATTCGTCTCAGCCCATGCCAAGATTATGAGCCCCGTGAACAGCAAAATCATTTCTTCCGCATGGTGAGTGCGATCCGTTTTTTCTTCAGATCGACGCTTAATACCCTCACATTTACGATATCGCCGACACTTAACACCTCGGATGGATGTTTGATGAAGCGGTCGCATATCTGGGAGAGGTGAACGAGTCCGTCTTCGTGGACACCGATATCGACGAATGCACCGAAATCGACGACATTTCGAACAGTTCCTTTTAATTCCATATCTGGCTTTAGATCTTCCATTGAAAGGACATCGCTTCGAAGGATTGGCTTTGGCATCTCGTCACGCGGATCTCTGGATGGTTTTTCTAGCTCTTTGACAATATCAATCAGCGTAAGCTCACCAATTCCAAGCTGCTTTGATAACTTTGATGTCTGAATTTTCTTTGAAATCCCAGCTGTTCTTCCCTCTAAAATATCACTTGGCTCTAGTCCACAGGAAGTAAGCACAGCTCGAGCTGCCTCGTAGCTTTCCGGATGAACAGCAGTTGCATCAAGCGGCTCGTCACCACCGCGAATTCGAAGAAAGCCTGCACACTGCTCATATGCCTTTGGACCAAGCTTTGCGACCTTAAGCAGCTGCTTTCTGTTGGTAAACTGACCATTTTCCTCGCGATAAATAACGATATTTTTTGCAATTGTTTTGCTGATGCCAGACACATACTCAAAAAGGGCTGCCGATGCCGTATTTAAATCAACACCTACCTGATTGACACAATCTTCTACCGTTCCGTGAAGCATCTCATCGAGCTTTTTCTGATTCATATCGTGCTGATATTGGCCGACACCAATTGCCTTTGGATCAATCTTTACAAGCTCAGCAAGCGGATCCTGCACACGTCTTGCAATTGAAACTGCACTTCTCTGACCAACATCGAAATTTGGGAATTCCTCTGTCGCCTGCTTACTTGCCGAATAGACAGACGCACCTGCCTCATTCGTAATCACATAGCGAACTGGCATATTGATCTCTTTAATCAAATCTGCGATCACCTGCTCAGACTCTCTTGAAGCCGTACCGTTTCCAACTGAAATCAATGTAATATGATACTTCTTAATCAGTGCCTTTAAAATATCCTTTGACTCCTTCACCTTATTATGAGGAGCTGTCGGATAAATTACCTTTGTATCCAGTACCTTTCCAAACGGGTCAATCACAGCAAGCTTGCAGCCGGTACGAAATGCTGGATCCCAACCAAGCACGGTCTGACCTGCAATAGGAGGCTGCATCAAAAGCTGTCTTAGATTCTGTCCAAAGACCTTCATGCCACCTTCCTCTGCAGTCTCTGTCAAAGAAGTTCTAAGTTCTCTCTCAATCGCCGGTGCAATCAGACGCTTATAGGCATCCTCTGCCGCCTCGCAAAGAAGCTTTGTACAAACTTCGTTTTTCCCCTTTGTCAGTCCCTTATCAATCCAAGAAAGAATTGCCTCCTGCGGTGCCTCAATCTTGACACTTAAAATCTTCTGATTTTCGCCTCTATTGATTGCCAACACCTGATGACCATTTACCTTCGTGAGCGGTGATTGAAACTCATAATAGGTTTCAAATACAGACTCAGTACCTTCTTCACGCACAGTAGAAGTCAACACGCCCTTCTCCCAAGTCATTTTTCGAACCTGGGCACGGATGGAAGCATCGTCTGAAATATGTTCAGCAATAATATCCATTGCGCCGGCAAGTGCTTCCTCTGCACTTGTTACTTCCTTCTCCTCAGAAACATAAGACTTTGCAAGTTCTTCTACTGAGCCTTTTGCTTGTCCAAGTAAAATCTCATTTGCAAGAGGCTCTAATCCCTTCTCCTTTGCAATCGTCGCTCTGGTACGTCTCTTTGGACGGTACGGGCGATACAAATCCTCAATGACGGCCAGTGTCTGCGCCTGCTCCATCTTCTTTTTTAACTCATCGGTAAGCACACCAAGTTCTTCCATGGAAGCTAACACACTCGCCTTTTTCTCCTCGAGATTTCGAAGATAGCTCAAACGCTCATCCAAATTTCGAAGGACTTCATCATTTAATGCACCGTGTGCCTCTTTTCGATAACGTGCGATAAATGGAATCGTATTGCCCTCGTCAATCAAATTGACGACTGCTTGAACCTGCTGTGGGCGAATCTGCAGTTCCTCGGCGATCTTTCTAATAATATCCATCTTGCTGCCTTTCTGGTTTTTCTCATTGTCAGTTTCGTATTTTTATGCTATGATAGCACTAGTGTTTAGTATATCATTATTTCTATACTCTCGCAACTCTAAGTCACAGGGACACCCATGGCTTTTCACTAAGAAAGGATCCTAATTTTATGGAAAAAGATGAAAATAAGAAATACACTGATGAAAACGAATCCTATGATCCATACGACGAATATGTAAAAGACAAGGTTCACGAGGAAGAAAAAGAATCCTACGGTGATTCCTACGCCCGCTACACCGATCCGCAAATGGGTCCAGAGGATGACCGTGGCCGTTCTTATCGTCCAAAAAGACGACGTGCAACTGCCCTTGAAAAGATCGGCTTTGCACTCAGCATCGCTTCACTGATCTGTTGCTG
>CAUCWU010000309.1 GCA_958446555.1 uncultured Lachnospiraceae bacterium
AAGAGAGTTCATCTGCGCAGGAGAGTTCTTCTGAGCAGCCGACCTCATCACAGGAATCAAGCAGTGAAGAGCCAACAAAGCCAGAGGAGTCAAGCGGTGAGCAGACGAGTGCAGAGCAGCCGACAGGTACCGAGCCGTCATCGGAAAGTCCATCTCAAAGCTCATCTTCAGAATCGTCTGCGGAGCAGTCAAGCCAGGATCAGTCAAGCACAGAGGAATCTAGTCCAGAGCAGTCAAGTTCAGAAAATCCGAGTACGCAGCCAAGTGAGGAATCAACGCCAGAACCTACCACGGCGCCTGATCCGACAGGCGCAAATGGAGAACAGCTGATTGGAAAGGAAATTACAAAAGTAGAGCAGGCAGCAAGCGGTGATGGAAGTAAGCAGTCACCATATTTGTTCCTTTGCGGTGCTGATGCAAAGCTTGATAATGCACTGATCCGTAAGCTTGTAAGTGAGAAAAAATATGCAACAATTCGTTTTTATAATGAGAGTGGAATGCCGGCGTATGATCTTGACTTATCAAAGATGATTCTTTCTGAGGATGATAAGCCGATTATTCACACACATAATTATATAGAAGAAAGTCGCACAGGGGCCACATGTTTGTCGCCGTCAATTGTAACATATCGCTGCGACGGATGCGGTGATGGCTACATTGTGCAGGAGGGTGAAAAGGCAGATCATATATTTGCAGATATTGTAAATAACCATGCAACATGCGTGACAAAGGGCTATCTTGTTAGACAGTGTTCAGTATGTGGTGTGATTGAAACGCAGCAGACTGACCCAGATCCAAATGCACATCAATATGAATTTCATGATGGCGGCACGACAAGTCCGTGGAATTATTACCAGTGCAGTGTGTGTGGTGCAACAAAGACAGAGGCAAATCCTAATTATGTGCAGCCAACAATTCCATCTTCAGAACCATCGACAGAGTCTGGCACACAGAGCGCATATAGTATCACAGAGGAGCGCACGGCAATGCTGGCAACAGCATCTGTACGTCATACATTGACGGCGGCGGGCAGTGGAGATGGAGACGGTAATGGATCCGCACCAGCCGATATCTCACTTCCAACATTTCAGAATGAGGATTTTAGCGGCTACACAGCAGAAGAACTTGCGAAGGAGATTCAGTCTCAGAAGGAGAGTCTGCGTGATATGGATTTGGAGCGCAGAAAGTTAGAGCTTGAATATGCAAAGCAGCAAAAAGAGCTGGCAAAAAGCGCAACTATCTGCAGTACCGTAAAGGGAACAGTAGAAGAGCTGCAAAATATGGATGATATTGATTATTCGAAGCCGTTTGCCGTTATTAACGGAGGCGAAGGATATTATGTTCAGGGAACTGTCACAGAGGATCTTCTTGATACTTTTGTGCCGGGAATGAATATTTCATGCAACAGCTGGGTGAATGATTCATCAATTTTCTGTACAGCGGTAGTAACAGAAGTTTCTGAGTATCCAACTACAAATACGATGGGAGGTTCACAGAATCCAAATCTTTCATATTATCCGTTTGTAGCATATATTACGCCAGAGGATGGAAAGGGACTTACAAATGGCGCTTATGTTGATATCAGCCTGACGACTCAGGGTGATTCTGATTCTCTTTATATAAGTCAGATGTATGTCAAGAAAGAAGATAATCGTTACTTTGTCTATGCGAAAAATCAGCAGACTGGTCTTCTTGAAAAGCGCTATGTCACGATTGGAAAGAGTCTGTATGGCAGCTATTACCAGATCAAATCAGGATTAACAAATGATGATATGATTGCAGTACCATTTGGAAAGACTGTAAAGGAAGGTGTTAAGACAACAAGTGAGTATGGTGATGACAGCAATGGACAGATGGAGCCAGGTATGGATCCGGATATGGATGCAAGCATGTATGACAATGGAATGATGTACGATGCAAGTATGGCAGATGATGGAATGATGTACGATGCAAGTATGGCAGATGATGGCATAATGTACAATGCAAGTATGGCAGATGATGGGGAGGTGGATCAGTAAATGTTTGAAAATATACGATTATCCTTTCAGGGAATCTGGTCACATAAACTGCGTTCATTTCTGACAATGCTTGGCATTATCATAGGTATTGCAGCCATTATTGCGATTGTTTCTACCATAGAAGGAACAAATGAATTAATCAAGCAGAACATGATGGGCAATAATCGTCATACGGTAAAGGTTCAGCTGTCACAGGATGATTACACATATGAGATCAGCACATGGAATCCATCACCAGAGGGTGTGCCGCTTTTTGATGAGGATACGCGTCAGGAGATTCTGCAAATTCCAAACGTGCTGCGTGCTGCATTTTATCAGGTGCGTTCCGAGTATAATAGTGTTGTTTTTTATAATAAGCAGTCGTTAAGTAGTTGTACGGTGCTTGGCATTGATCAATATTATTTTGGCACGGCAGGCTATCAGATAATGCAGGGGCGTGAAATTATTCAGGAGGACAGCAAAAAAAAGCGTCAGGTGGCAGTTATCGATGAGTCAGTTTTACGTACATTGTTTCCAGATGAAGATCCAATTGGAAAAACAATTGAGATATATGGAGAACCATTTACAGTAGTGGGTGTATGTACGCAGGTTGGCCAAAGCGAACTTGTTATTAACTCAGAGGAAGAATACTGGACATATTATCAGGGTGGTTCCTCAAGTGGTAGTATCTATATTCCAAAGGGCGTGTGGGGAACAATCTATAAGTTTGACGAAGCGCAGAATCTTGTTTTGCAGGCAAGCGGAGCAGATGAGATGGCGGCAGCAGGAAAGGCTGCAGCAAATATTATGAACCAGAACATGAATGTGTCTGATTCAAGTATTACATATCGCTCAGAGGATCTGATGCAGCAGGCAAAGCAGCTGCAGGATATGCAAAGCTCTACTAACAGCATGTTAATCTGGGTTGCCTGCATCTCCCTTCTTGTCGGAGGAATTGGTGTCATGAATATCATGCTTGTCTCTGTTACAGAACGCACAAAGGAGATTGGTTTGAAGAAGGCAATAGGAGCTAAGAAGGGCAGAATCCTCGGACAATTTTTAACGGAAGCTGCAATTCTTACAAGTATGGGCGGACTTTTGGGTGTAGCAGCAGGAATCGGACTGGCAGAGGTGATTTCTAAGATGTCATCTACACCAGTTGCAATCAATGGTACATCTATCGTAGTATCAGTTGGATTTTCTACACTGATCGGAGTTGTTTTTGGTTTACTGCCATCTATATCGGCAGCAAATTTGAACCCAATTGAGGCACTTCGCCACGAATAAAGGTTTGAAAAGTAAATAAGTGATATTAGCAAAAATGAATACTTAAAATGAAAAATACCGGCTTCCAATCGTGAGATCTAATCATTGGAGGCCGATATTTTTTTGCTTTATTGAATCGATTCAATTGAAGTGGTTTTGCCAAGCAACTTTTTTAGCTTACCCTTAGTAGCCTCATCTGTAAAGGCGGCATCTACAGCGGTTAAAAGCATCTTTTCTTCCTGTGCAAGTGTGATACCAAGAGACTGGGCGTAGGCGAACTCATTTGCAATCGTGGTACTTGAGATTGCCGGATTATCGGTATTTAAGGTGACTGCCAGTCCACGTCTTACAAAATCTGAGAGCGGATAAGACTTCATATCAGACACAACATTTGTCTGGCGGTTGCTGGTTGGACAAAGCTCAAGAGGAATCTGATTTTCCTTTAAAAGTGACAAAAGTGCATCATCCTCAAAGGCGCGCACACCATGACCGATTCGGCGGGCACCCATCTCAATCGCACAGCGT
>CAUCWU010000310.1 GCA_958446555.1 uncultured Lachnospiraceae bacterium
CGCACTTATGCCTATGAGCGTATTTTACATAAAAAAACGATTGATGAGTATGGTGCCTATGTCGATGATTCTGTTGATTATCAAGTGTATAACAGTGCTGGGTATCAGGAGATTTCTGAAAAAGGAGCAGAGGAGACGAAGGGAATCATTATGATGCGGGATGGAGAACCGATCATTCCCTATTATTTTTCGACCTCCTGTGGCTATACTTCCGATAACTTGGCGTGGTCAGGAAATCAGACGTTGCCGTATTTAAGTTCACTGAATCTAACAGGACAGAGCGATTTAGAGTTGACAAACGAGACGGTTGTGAATACCTTCCTTCAAAATCAGGATGCAGCAGGACTTGAGTCAAAGATGGCATGGTACAGATGGCGCTGTGAGATTTCACTAACTGTTTTGCAGGAATTGTTTTCTAAACGGTTGCCAATTCTTCAGTCGGAGCAAGGTAATAGCATACAGATAAACGGGGTAAGCTTAGAAACAGTTATCGGTTCTACGTTAAAATCTGTTCAGGTGACAGGACGTTTTGCAGGTGGTATGGCATCAGGACTTCAGTTGAACTATGAAGCTGGGACGATTCAAGTGGCAGGAGAGCTTGTGATCAGAAGGCTTTTGGGGGAGCCGAATCGCACCTATCAAAATAAGTCTGAGAAAGGGATATCGATTAGTGAGGGAGACTATCTGCCAAGTGCATTCTTTTGCTTGGTTCCATTGACAAAAGAGGAAAAATTGACTGGATATGTGATTTGCGGCGGTGGCAATGGACATGGGATCGGCTTATCTCAGAATGCAGCCTATGTGCTTTTACAGCAGGGAAAAAAATGGCAGGAGATTCTCTCGTTTTTTTATCAAGGGATTGCATTTGACACAATATCATGTTAAACTATCAAAGTGAATGTTAACTTAAGATGTCAGCATCCGAAGCTGCAGGAGGAGGAAAATTATGACAAAAATAGCTATGACAACTCCATTAGTAGAGATGGACGGAGATGAGATGACCAGAGTGCTCTGGAAGATGATCAAGGACGAACTGATTTTGCCATTTGTTGATCTGAAGACAGAATATTATGATTTGGGACTGGAGTATCGTGACGAGACACGTGACCAGGTGACAATCGACAGTGCAAATGCGACAAAGAAGTATGGCGTTGCTGTTAAGTGCGCAACGATTACTCCAAATGCAGCGAGAATGACAGAGTACAATCTGCATGAGATGTGGAAGAGCCCAAACGGAACGATTCGTGCAATCTTAGACGGAACGGTATTTCGTGCACCAATTTTGGTAAAAGGCATTGAGCCACAGGTAAGAAATTGGAAAAAGCCAATCACAATTGCAAGACATGCCTACGGCGATGTCTACAAGGCAACTGAGATGAAGATTCCGGGACCGGGAAAGGCAGAGCTTGTCTACACAAATGAGGCAGGAGAAGAGACCAGAGAGCTGATTCATAACTTCACAGGAGCAGGCATCATTCAGGGACAGCACAATGTAGTAGAGTCAATTGAGAACTTTGCACACTGCTGTTTCCGTTATGCGCTTGACACCAAGCAGGATCTGTGGTTTGCGACAAAAGATACCATCTCAAAGAAGTATGATCACACCTTCAAGGATATTTTTCAGGAGATCTATGATAAACAGTATAAGGAAACATTTGAGAAGGCTGGCATTGAGTACTTCTATACATTGATTGATGATGCAGTCGCAAGAGTCATCCGTTCAGAGGGTGGTTACATCTGGGCTTGCAAGAACTATGATGGCGATGTCATGAGCGATATGGTCGCAACTGCATTTGGCTCTTTGGCTATGATGACCTCTGTTTTGGTATCCCCACAGGGTTGCTACGAGTATGAGGCTGCTCACGGAACGGTACAGAGACATTATTATCAGTATAAGGAGGGCAAGAAAACCTCCACAAATCCAGTTGCCACCATCTTTGCATGGAGTGGTGCTTTCAGAAAGAGAGGCGAGATGGACGGCCTTAGCGCACTCTGTGATTATGCAGATAAGCTTGAGAAGGCAACAATCGATACCATTGAGTCTGGAATCATGACAAAGGATTTGGCTGCAATCACAACACTTTCTAATGTTCAGAACGTGACCAGCGAGGAATTTCTTAAGGCAATCAGAAGCAGACTGGAGGCTTTGCTTGCATGAGCGTGTTACAAGTAGGAACGACCACTCTTGAGGATGGAAAAGTGCGAGTTTGTGTTCCAATCGCCTATGGGACAGAAAAAGAGAGTTTGGAGGAAGCAGATCGCATCGCAAAAAGCAGTGCGGCAGATATTGCAGAGTGGCGCATTGACTGGTATGAGAACGTATTTGATGCAGAGAAACTTCATGTAGTTGCCGGAAAGATTCACGAAACGCTGCAGGGAAAACCACTTTTAATTACATTTCGAAGCAAAAAAGAGGGCGGAGAAAAAAATATCGAGCCTTGTGACTATGCAGCATTACTTGAGCGGGTGATTGAAAGCCACGCGGCTGACTTGATTGACATCGAGCTTAGCCAAGGAAGCGAAGTTGCCAGGTCTTTGATTCAAAAGGCGCATGAAGCTGGTATTGGTGTCATTATGTCCAGACATGATTTTGAAAAGACGCCAGATGTAGACAATTTGATTGCATCAATGGAAGAGATGGCAGAGTGCGGAGCCGATGTATGCAAGATTGCGATGATGCCACATTCCTATGCCGATGTCGCTACACTTCTGTCGGCAACTGGCACAATGAAGGAGAAGCATCCAGAGAAACTTTTAATTACGATGTCGATGGGACCAAAAGGCTGTGTGAGCAGACTTTGCGGTGGACTGTTTGGCAGTGTGATGAGCTTTGGTTCGATTGGAAAGGCCAGCGCACCGGGACAGGTATCAGCATCAGGGTTAAAGGAAGTCTTAGCTGCGATTGAAAATGCAGTACAATAAGTAAAAAAATATTACAAATAAAAAGCGACTAGTCAGTTGATGGCTAGTCGCTTTTTTAATAAAATAGATTATGGACGAACCTTTGGCAAGGTTGCAATAAATTCTTCGTTATTTTTTGTGTGAACAAAGTGATTTAAAATTTGTTCAATTGCTTCGTCATTTTTTAGGCCATTGATGCTTCTTCGAATTGTCGCAACAGCTGCGCTTTCTTCTGGAGTCAACAAAAGATCCTCGCGTCTGGTTCCAGAGCGGGTGATATCGATTGCCGGGAAGATGCGGCGCTCAGAAAGCTTTCTATCAAGCACAAGCTCCATATTGCCAGTTCCCTTAAATTCCTCAAATACCATGTCATCCAGACGGCTTCCGGTATCGACAAGTGCTGTCGCAAGGATTGTCAAGCTTCCGCCCTCACGCATATTTCTTGCAGCACCAAAGAATTTCTTTGGCATATGAAGAGCAGCCGGATCAAGACCGCCAGAGAGGGTACGTCCGCTTGGTGTAACCGTGAGATTATAGGCACGGGCCAGGCGAGTAATGCTGTCTAACAAAATCATAACATCTTGCTTATGTTCAACAAGTCTCTTTGCACGCTCAAGAACCATCTCAGCAACCTGCTTGTGATGCTCAGGTGTCTCATCAAAGGTAGAGTAGATGACTTCTACATGCTCACCTTGAATGGACTCGCGAATATCAGTTACTTCCTCAGGACGCTCATCAATCAGAAGAATGATTAAGTGCATATCTGGATAATTGTGTGTAACAGCACTTGCCAATTCCTTTAACAGAGTGGTCTTACCAGCCTTTGGCGGGGAGACGATCATACCACGCTGACCTTTTCCGATTGGGCTGATCAGATCAACAATG
>CAUCWU010000311.1 GCA_958446555.1 uncultured Lachnospiraceae bacterium
GGAACCGACTTCATTCTCTTTATATGGAACTAAAGGCGGATTCTTTTTAAAATGGTCGCCAGGAGCGCAGCTTGTAGGTGTGAGAGTGTTAGATGCGCAGGGAAGAGGAAAGTTGGTGAATATGCTATCGGGGATCCACTGGCTTTTGGATAATTATAGAAGGCTTGGCGTTCAAATTGTCAATATCTCGGTTGGATCTGTAAAAAAGCAGAGGGAAAACTCACAGCTTGTTCGGGCAGTCGAAAGCTTGTGGGATTGTGGGCTAGTGGTTTGCTCGGCAGCTGGAAACGAGGGCGTGACAAGGCATACAATTACATCACCGGGAATTAGCAGAAAAATTATTACAGTCGGTTCAAGTGATGATAAGGAGATGATTGATGAGACTGGGAAGCTACATTTTAATTATTCTGGCAGAGGACCGACAGGGGATTGTATCTGTAAGCCGGAGATTGTGGCACCGGGAACTAATATTGTAGCAACTAATGTAATGAGAAATCGAGGGGATCATCCCTATACGGTGAAGAGCGGAACCAGCATGTCTACACCAATGGTATCAGGTGCAATTGCCCTACTATTGGAACGCTATCCCCAAATGACAAATAAAAATGTAAAGCTGTCTCTATTTAAAAGTGCCAAAAACTTAGGCTTTGCGCGCAATCATCAGGGATGGGGAATGCTTGATATCAGCCATTTACTGGAATAATGCTTGCATAATGCGGATAAATCATGTATAATGACGGACAGAAACGAAAAAATGGAAGGCGTAAGAAAGGTTACGTATTATGAAGCAAATTATGAAAAAAATGGTGGCAGTACTAGTAGCAGTGTGCCTTTGCATGCTGTCTGTCGTATCCGTATTTGCCGAGCAAGATGGCCCGGATGTCAAAGCGGAGGCATACTGTGTAATGAACAGAAAGGACGGCTCTATTGTCTATTCAAAGAACATGGATGACCGTTATTATCCAGCAAGTATCACGAAGATCATGACGGCACTTGTCACATTGGAACATTGTACCAATCTTGATGATACAGTTGTGTTTAATCAAGAGGTCATGGATTCGATCAGCAGTAACAGCTCCACATTAAATCCAGTAGCTGTTCTCGATGAGGAGATGAGTGTTCGCGATGCACTGTTTGGACTAATGTTAAATTCAGCCAATGAGTGTGCAAGTGCACTGGCTGTCTACACGGCAGGATCCATTGATGCCTTTGTTGAGATGATGAATGAGAAGGCAGCTGAGCTTGGTGCAACCGGCACTCACTATGTGAATGCACATGGATTGGATAATGAAGACCATTATACCACTGCACATGATATGGCAATTATCTTTGATGCAGCGTTGAAGAACGATACATTCCGTTACATTGATTCTCAGGCTACTCATACAATTCCAGCGACAAATAAGTCTGCAGAGAGAACTTGTGGAAGCACAAATCAGTTGATTAATGGTGCATTGTCATATGAGGGTGTCTATGCCGGAAAGACTGGACATACAGCAATGGCAGGACGTACATTGGTGACAGCTGCATACCGAGATGGCATGGATATGATTTGTGTGATCATGAAGTCTGATAATGATGATTTTTACAGTGATACAGAGACACTTCTGGATCATGCATTCTTAAAGGTGCAGGGAAATGAGCAGGAAGTTTATGCAGCAGCTGATGATTATGTCAGAGCACAGGATGCATTGGCTTCTGGCCTGAATATCCGCCAGTATCCAAGTACCTATGCGCCAAGAATTGGTTCTTTGATGCCAGGCGATACCGTTCATCGAATTGGAACATTTGGAAATTGGAGCCAGATTGAGAGTATCAATGGCATTGGATATGTATCCTCAGAGTATCTTATTTTCTCAGATGGATCACCAGTTGGAACCTATGAAGTAGTAAATACACTGACACCGGATCAGACAGTTGCAGAACCAGTGTTGACCTCAAGCGAGTCTGATGAACAACAGGAACCGGTTAGCGAAAATGCAACTTCACAGGAGCCACAGTCGGAAGCAGGTAGCGAGGCAGAGGCTGAAAGCGAAGTTGGCTCAAATGCAGCAAACCAGAATACATCTGCAGCAGCAGGGCCGACAATTCCACAGCAGAATTATCATTATCAGCTGACGGTCAATAACTTGACTATGATTGTCATTGGTGTAATTTTTGCGATTGCAGTTGTAGTAGCAATTCTTGCTGTGACGTTGATTCGAAGACGTAGTAAGGATGAAGACGATCAAGAGGATGAGAGCGAGCCAGCTGAAGAGGAAAAAACAGTTCCTACTCCAATCTCTACTCAGGATCTGGTGCAGAAAGCGCAGAAAACTGCAAAGGCACATGTAAAGCAGAGTGCAAAGGTACAGGCAGAGCGCGTAGGAAAACCAGCAAAGAAGGCAAAGAAGCAGACAAAGATTGAGGAAGAATCATTGGAAGCTTCGGATGAAAAGTCTCACGCAAGAACTGTTCAGAGTTTTGAGAATCTGTCTCAGGACGAAGATACATGGAGCCCACAGGAAATTGAAGAGGAAGCTTGGAACGAAGAGTCTGAGCAACCGCAGGATGCTGTATTCGAGGACAATTGGAGCAACTCAGAAGAAAGTGAGTTTGCAGAAGATTCTGATGAATACGAAGCGCCTGATGAATATGATGAGGGCGAATATTTGGACGATTCATCTGAAGAATATGACGACTATTCTGACGATGACGAATGGGGCGATGAAATTCTAGAAGACGATTGGGATGAGGATGCACCAGACGATGAAAATTGAAAAAAATAGAATGTTTACTTGATTTTTTCGGAAAATGTGATATACTAACAATAGATCCTGGGGTGTACGAAGTCTTGCTTTTATTTGAACCTACATGACTTAATACGGGATTCCTATATTGCCAGGTGGATGTCAAGCCTCCGTTTGCAGTGGAAGGCAGAAGTCTGGTTGCGGTTGCCCACCTAGCATTAGCTAGGCGTCAAATGGGCAGGGACGGCACTCTGGGATATCATACAAAAGATAAAATTTTAAAGAGACGAAGGCATTACAGCAGAAGATTTCTGATGTAGTGCCTTCTTTGTGATACTAGGGTCTCAAAGTCACAAGCAGATCACGGTATCAGTTGAGGTCAATAGAGCGGCAGAGGTATCTGTATGAAAAATTTTCGCGTTAAGCGCGTTCATATCATCTGTCTGGCAATCGCAACGGCAGAGATTTTGATCGCCTCTTTTGTGCTGTGGAAGAATGCACTGAGGGATCCCAAAAGTCCTCAGTTGACAGAAAAACAAAACATTGTAGCAGAGACACAAAAGGAGACAGATGCGAGTAGGCAGCTGAACGAAGATGCACCAAATCAAGATACAGTCATCTCAACAGCAAGTACAGATGCAAGTTTAGATATCAATTCACCTCCAAGTTCAGAGGAAAATACAGATATCATCTCAAATCAAAGAGCAGACACACAGACGCTACCTATGCGCGTAAAACTAAAGAATTCGGAGAATACATCGTATGAGCACAGTGAAGTGATCATTACCTGCGCAGACACATTTCACATTCAGTCTGAAACGAAGGAACAGATTTTTACCGGAGGGCAGAGTGTGACGATCACACCAGAACATCCTTTTTTTCGTGACGGAAGTATTCGCATTGCATCAGAGGGCGGATCGGTAATGATTGACAGCATTTTGCGCCGGGGGACAAGTCATGAGTATAAAGGTGTACTTGATTTATATCTGAGCGGACAGGGAATTATTATCGTGAATGAGCTGCCGCTTGAAGCGTATGTCTCAAGGGTGGT
>CAUCWU010000312.1 GCA_958446555.1 uncultured Lachnospiraceae bacterium
ATCAAGGTAGATGGCAAGGAAGAAGAATGGCTGATCAACTTTAAGAACGAGACGCACAATCATCCGACTGAAATTGAGCCGTTTGGTGGTGCTGCAACCTGTCTTGGCGGTGCAATCCGTGACCCGTTATCAGGTCGTACTTACGTTTATCAGGCAATGCGTGTCACTGGTGCAGCTGACCCGACTAGACCACTGTCAGAGACGCTTCCAGGAAAGCTTCCTCAGAAGAAGCTTGTTCGCACAGCAGCAGCTGGATACAGCTCCTATGGAAATCAGATCGGTCTTGCAACTGGCTATGTAAAGGAAATTTATCATCCAAATTATGTGGCAAAGCGTATGGAGATTGGTGCGGTTATGGGTGCAGCTCCAAGACGTGCTGTTGTTCGTAAAAATTCTGATCCGGGCGATATCATTATCCTTTTAGGCGGACGTACCGGAAGAGATGGCTGTGGTGGTGCAACTGGTTCTTCAAAGGCACATACCCAGTCCTCTATCGAAACCTGTGGTGCAGAGGTTCAAAAGGGTAATGCACCAACCGAGAGAAAGTTACAGAGATTATTCCGTCGTGAGGAAGTCAGCCATCTGATTAAGAAGTGTAATGACTTTGGTGCAGGTGGTGTATCTGTTGCAATCGGTGAGCTTGCAGACGGTCTTGTTGTTGAGCTTGACAAGGTTCCAAAGAAGTATGCTGGTCTGGACGGCACTGAGATTGCGATCTCCGAGTCCCAGGAGCGTATGGCAGTCGTTGTGGATCCAAAGGATGCCGATCAGTTCCTTGCCTATGCAGCAGAAGAAAACCTTGAGGCAACCAAGGTTGCAGTGGTAAGTGAAGATCCAAGACTAGTTCTTCGCTGGAGAGGAAAGGATATTGTCAATATAAGCCGTGCATTGCTTGATACAAACGGTGCTTATCAGGAGACTGACGTTACTGTAAGCATGCCAAAGAAAGAGGAAAGCTTCTTTGCAGCAGCTCAAGTTGGCGATGTAAAAGAAAAATGGCTGTCCATGTTAGCTGACTTAAATGTCTGCTCACAGAAGGGTCTTGTCGAGATGTTTGATAGCTCAATCGGAGCTGGCAGTGTTGTAATGCCATATGGTGGAAAGAACCAGCTGACCGAGGTTCAGACAATGGTTGCAAAGGTTCCGGTAGCAAAGGGAAATACCGATGCAGTTACCATGATGAGCTATGGATTTAATCCGTATTTGTCCTCTTGGAGCCCATATCACGGTGCTGTCTATGCAGTTACTGAGTCAATTGCAAAGATCACAGCAGCTGGTGGCGATTACAGCAAGATTCGTATGACATTCCAGGAATACTTCCGCAGAATGACACAGGATTCTCATACATGGGGACTTCCATTTGCATCCTTACTTGGTGCATATGCAGCACAGATGGGCTTTGGCCTTCCGTCCATCGGAGGAAAGGATTCCATGTCTGGAAGCTTCGATGAGTTAAATGTTCCGCCGACACTTGTATCGTTCGCTGTTGATGTTGCTTCTGAAAATGATGTTGTAACACCGGAGTTAAAGAAGGCAGGAAACAAGCTAGTTCTGTTCTCAATCGAAAAGGACGAGTACGAGCTTCCAAAGTATGAGCAGGTAAAGGCACTGTATGGACAGATTCACGAGGCAGTTTGCAAGGGTCAGATCGTATCTGCCTATGCAATCGGTGCAGGTGGTATCGCAGAGGCAGTCAGCAAGATGGCATTTGGTAATGGCCTTGGCGCAGTGATCAATGCACAGCTTGACAAAGACCTCTTATTTGCACCTCTTTACGGAAATATTCTTGCAGAAGTTCCAGCAGAATGCATCGCAGACTTAGAGGCTCCATGTGAAGTGATCGGTGAAGTCAGCGCAGAGCCGGCATTTGTCTATGGCGATACAAAGGTTTCCATGGATGAGGCTGTAAAGAGCTGGAAGTCCACACTTGAGAAGGTATTCCCATCTGTATCTGGAAAGGCACAGCCAAAGGTAGAGACCGGTATCTTCAAGGCAGACTCTATCTATGTATGCAAGAACAAGGTTGCAAAGCCGAAGGTATTTATCCCGGTATTCCCAGGAACCAACTGCGAGTACGACAGTGCAAAGGCATTTGAGAAGGCAGGAGCAGAAGCAATTGTGAAGGTTGTTCGTAATCAGACAGCTGAGGAAATTCGTGAATCTGTAGATGTCTTCACAAAGGCAATCAAAGAATCTCAGATTATCATGTTCCCGGGTGGATTCTCAGCAGGTGATGAGCCAGATGGTTCTGCAAAGTTCTTCGCAACTGCATTCAGAAATGCAAAGTTAAAGGAAGCAGTCATGGATCTGTTAAATAACAGAGACGGTTTAGTACTTGGTATCTGCAACGGTTTCCAGACACTTGTAAAGCTTGGTCTTGTTCCATATGGTGAGATCATCGACAGCCAGCTGTCTGATTCTCCGACATTAACCACTAACACAATTGGTCGTCATGTCTCCAAGATGGCTTACTTAAAGGTTGTTTCCAATAAGTCTCCATGGTTGGCACAGGCAACACTTGGTGGTGTTTATTGCAATCCGGTTTCCCATGGCGAGGGTCGTTTCGTAGCCACCAAGGAATGGATTGATAAGCTGTTTGCAAATGGACAGGTGGCAACCCAATATGTTGACGTAAACGGAAATCTTGCTCAGGACGAAGAGTGGAATATGAATGGTTCCTATGCGGCAATCGAGGGTATCACAAGCCCGGATGGTCGTGTCTACGGAAAGATGGCACATTCCGAGCGTATCGGAGACTCCGTAGCTATCAATATTTACGGAGAGCAGGATCTCAAACTGTTCGAATCCGGTGTGCAGTACTTTAAGTAATGGCAACCCGGTAGTGTGATGAATATGATATATTAAAAAGTGGTCGTACCAAAGAGATTTTGGTACGACCACTTTTGGCATATTTAAAATTTATTCTGTATGGCAGCGATACTTTACCGGGTCGCCTCCGTGTGAATATCGCAGCTCTGCAAATTCGACGGTGCCAAAAAGTCTGAATCGGTTGTCGTTCCACTGGAAAGGTCGGCATCATCAATGTGCAGATAGACACGCTGCACAACCGAGTCAGCTGGGCAATACTTTGTTGCACTTTTTCCGGATTCTGTGCAAATTCGAAGGGCATAGTGGCGGTCACAGTAATTCTTCGGTGCCGTTCCCGGTGCAAAATATTCGGTGTAGACGTAGGAATTGCTGGTACTACTGTTGCAGACTCCATCTACAGCAAGAAGGCCGGATTTGCTACAAATTTGAGCAGATTCTAATTCATCGGTGAAGGTGAAATCTGTGTCTTCTAGGTTGTCATGGATGCGAGCCATGATTTTTTGCCAGATCTGTTTATGATACTCGGTTCCGCTGGCAAGTACCTTTGACTCATCATAGCCAGACCAGATGCCGCAGGTATAGTAAGGCGAATAGCCGATAAACCACAGATCACTTCCACTTGTTGTCGTGCCAGATTTTCCGGCAAGTGTCATATTATCTACTTGGCAAAGTGTTCCGGTTGGTGTGATTCCATACTGATAATAGTAGGAGGAGTCGGAAGAGATCACATCTTCCATTGCACTGGTTAATAAAGCAGCGGTGGAGCTTTTGATGATCCGAGTTTTCGCAGGAACATTCTCAAGAAGTAAATTTCCCTGACGATCCAACACTTTTGTGTAGTAGATTGGCTCTTGATAGATGCCATCATTGGCAATTGAGGCAAAAGCTGCTGTCATTTTCTCGTTTGTGACACCGTAGGTCAAATTGCCAGTTGCAAGAGAGAGG
>CAUCWU010000313.1 GCA_958446555.1 uncultured Lachnospiraceae bacterium
TCCGTCATCAAGAGTAAACTGTAACAATTTCTTTGACTTCGGTACTGCAACACATTCCTTTACCTTTACAGCTCTGAAATCAGACTTGCTGAAGGTCTCGAAATCAACCTGCTCCTCGAACAAAGGCTCGATCTTTACATTGGAAAAGTCGATCACTTCCTCAACCTTTGCAGCCTCCTCGCTCTTTGCCTCAGCAGGCTTAGAAGCCTTCTTGTCGGAGTCGAGGGACTTCATTGTCGGAAACAGGAGAACATCTCTTATTGCTGCTGAATCGGTTAACAGCATAACCAGACGGTCGATACCATATCCAATACCACCTGTCGGCGGCATACCTACTTCAAGTGCATTTAAGAAATCTTCATCCGTATGGTTTGCCTCCTCATCACCAGCATCAGCTGCTGCATCCTGTGCTTTAAAACGCTCTCTCTGATCAATCGGATCATTTAACTCAGAATATGCGTTACACATCTCCCAAGTGTTGATGTACAGCTCGAAACGCTCTACCTTGGTCGGATCAGATGGCTTCTTCTTGGTCAACGGAGAGATCTCAATCGGATGATCCATGATGAAGGTCGGCTGAATCAGCTTCTCCTCACAATACTCCTCGAAGAACATGTTGATGATATCGCCTCTCTTATGACGTGGCTCATATACGATATGGTGCTCGTCTGCTAATGCCTTTGCCTCCTCGTCAGTCTTTACCTGATCAAAGTCAATGCCTGCATACTGCTTGATGGCATCGATCATTGTCAAACGTGCGAACGGCTTTCCAAGGTCGATTGGAGTACCATTGTAGGAGATTAAGGTGCTTCCGCATACCTTCTCTGCCAGATAACGGAACATGCTCTCAGTCAGCTCCATCATACCTTCATAATCTGTGTATGCCTGATACAGCTCCATCAGAGTAAACTCTGGGTTATGACGTGTATCAACACCCTCATTACGGAATACTCGGCCAATCTCATATACTCGCTCAAGTCCGCCAACGATCAATCTCTTTAAGTACAGCTCAAGAGAAATACGAAGCTTTACATCCTCATCAAGTGCATTGTAATGAGTTTCAAATGGTCTGGCAGCTGCACCACCTGCATTAGAAACAAGCATTGGTGTCTCTACCTCCATGAAATCTCTTCCATCGAGGAAATTACGGATTTCCTTGATAATCTTAGAACGCTTAATAAAGGTATCCTTTACCTCTGGGTTCATGATCAGATCGACATAACGCTGACGATAACGGATATCGGTATTCGTCAGGCCATGGAATTTCTCCGGAAGAATCTGAAGACTCTTAGAAAGCAATGTAATCTCAGCAACATGTACAGACTTCTCACCTGTTTTTGTGGTGAATGGTGTACCCTTGATACCTACGATATCACCGATATCCATTTTCTTAAATGCCTTATATGCATCCTCTCCAATGCTGTCTCTTGCCACATAGCACTGAATATTGCCGTCTCTGTCCTGAATATTGCAGAAAGATGCCTTTCCCATAACACGCTTGCTCATCATACGGCCTGCGATGGAAACATCCTTTCCTTCAAACTGCTCGTAATTGTCCTTAATCTGCTGTGTATGTGCAGTTACATCATACTTTGTGATGGTAAAGGGATCATTTCCCTGCTCCTGCAGCTCAGCAAGCTTCTCGCGGCGTACCTTAAGAAGCTGATTAATGTCCTGATTATTATCCGCCATCGTATAAAACTCCTATCTTTAATATCTCTTTACGTCTAATACCTGATACTTTACTTCATTGCCCATGAAGTCTACTTTAATGATGTCGCCTCTCTTTTTGCCAATCATTGCCTTTCCAAGAGGAGACTCATTGGAAATCTTGAACTCAAGGCTGTTCACCTCTGCGGAACCAACGATAGAAAACTCCATCTCCTCGCCAGACTCAAGATCCTTTAAGGTAACTGCTGAACCAAGGTTTGCAACATTGTGGTCAATATCATCATCAGAAATAACAACTGCATTCTTGATCAGGTTTTCCAGTTCCTCAATCTTTGCCTCGTTGTCACGCTGCTCGTCTCTAGCTGCATCGTACTCAGCGTTCTCGGAAAGGTCACCCTGCTCACGTGCCTCTTTGATCTTATCTGCAATCTCCTTACGAATGATCACTTTACGCTCATGTAACTCGTCTTCCAGCTTTTTCAGACCTTCGACGGTCATCATTTTCTTTTCTGCCATGACTGTAACCATGCCTTTCTACGGCCTGCCTGCAGGCTCATTAATATTATTGATTTCATACTTTAACTTAAAGAAACGACAAAAGAACCTTCTGTCGCTCAAACTATTATATCGGAAACAGCAAACCTTGTCAACAGACTTTTTAGCTCCTCATAGGTAGTAATTTGATTAACCTCCTGGCGGAGTTTTGAAGATCCCGGATACCCTGCCGTGTACCACGCAACTTGCTTTCTCATCTGCAGCATTCCCATATGCTCACCTACATATTCTATCTGCATTGATGCATGACGAAGAATCATCTGACATACTTCTTTGTATGTTGGACGCGGACTAATTGGCTGTCCTTCAAATGCTTCCTTTAATTCTCTAAATATCCATGGATTTCCCTTAGCCGCACGCGCCACCATAATTCCGTCGCATCCGGTTTCCTCCATCATTTTCTTTGCTGATGATGCATCGGTGATATCACCATTTCCGATAACAGGAATTTTAACTGCTTCTTTTACCTGGCGAATTATCTCCCAATCTGCCTTTCCGCTGTAATACTGCTGTCTTGTCCGTCCATGAACTGCAACTGCTGCTGCACCGCTTTCCTGTGCAATTCTTGCAATCTCAACGGCATTTACGCTTGATTCGTCCCATCCACGGCGAATCTTCACTGTTACAGGTTTTTTTACTGCTTTTGCCATAGCCTCTATAACTTTTCCGGCAAGAACCGGATCCTTCATGAGTGCTGAGCCCTCATGATTATTGACAACCTTTGGAACAGGGCATCCCATATTTAAATCGATTATATCATATGGACCTTCCTCTAGTTTTTTTGCCATATCCGCAAGAAGCGCTGGCTCACTTCCAAACAGCTGCACGGCAAGCGGATGTTCCCCCTCTTCTGTTTCCAAAATCGGTTCGGTATTTTTGTTGTGGTAAGACAATGCCTTTGCACTGACCATCTCTGTATATAGAAGACCACAACCCATTTCCCTGCAAAGACGACGAAATGGCAGGTCAGTTACCCCCGCCATCGGTCCTAGTGCAACAGGAAGGGAAATTTCTACTGTTCCAATCCTCATAAAATTTCTTTTCCTGCCTCTTCTACTGTTTTATTCAAAAACATCACGCGATAGTACAGCTCTAATGATGCCATCAAGTCGCGCTTTTGCTTTTGCAGCTGATGCAGTTTTAAGCCTGCACCAATCTCATCATAATAATAATCCATATCGTCTGCCGTTGTCTTCATAATCAGCGTTCCGTCCGGCTCAAACTCCAGTGTCAAAATGCCACCGATGTCCTCCGTAAACCAAACGCACATAATTTGAAGCTCTTTTTTGATTGCCTCCGGCAGTGCAGAGAATTCCTGATTCAGATAATATTTCTGATCATAGGAATTGGCTCCGCAGAGCACTACATTTTGTTCCATATCATTCCTCTTTTTCTTACTCATGTCATTTAATGATGTTGCGAGCTTTTGACCCTAGTATCATTACACATATCCATATACGCCTCTGACCGAGACCTCTCCGGCAATGACCGATTCCATACTTCCATCTTCATGTTTTACAAGGAGTGCACCGTCC
>CAUCWU010000314.1 GCA_958446555.1 uncultured Lachnospiraceae bacterium
ATGTATATAATCAGACCTACACTTGCCCATGGATATGCAGGGTTAAACCAGTAATTCGAATTCATACCTCTTAAAATCTTTGCCCATACACCGCTGGTGTTGATATTAAACAAATTCACAACAACCATTGGTACGGAAAGAATGGAAGAAGCGAAGATAACCGGGATAACGCTTGATGTGTTGACCTTCAGAGGAATATGACTCTGCTGTCCGCCCATCATTCTTCTTCCCTGTACCTTCTGTGCATGCTGTACCGGAATCTTTCTGACTCCGCCCTGTAACAAAACAACCAAAATTGTTGTTACAAGTATAACCGCCAGAATAATCGCACCTGCGATTACCTGATCTACAATATCCTGACCCTTCATGAACTTTGTATATAAGTCTGAAAAATCACTTGGCATTCTGGATACGATGTTTATCAACAGGATAATAGAAATACCGTTGCCAACACCTTTTTCCGTCACGCGCTCACCAAGCCACATAACAAAGGCACTACCTGTTGTCAATGTAATGATAACAAGCAGATATCCAAGTGGTCCGGTTACTGTCATATAATGTCCACGGTCGAAACCAATGACAAGTCCGAGACTCTCGATTACTGCTAAAAAGATTGTTACATATCTTGTGATAGCTGTAATCTTCTTTCTTCCGTCCTCACCATCCTTCTGCATCTCCTCCAATGCTGGAATCGCAATAGTAAGAAGCTGGATGATAATGGAAGAAGTAATATATGGTGTTACATTCAATGCAAAAATAGACATCTGCGTGAAGGAACCACCGGTGAACGAGCTCAGGAAGCTGTTTGCATCACCGAGCGCGCTCTCCAAATATTCCTTGATTGCGACTGTATTCAGTCCCGGTACCGGGATCAACGAACCAAAACGGATGACTATCAGGACAAAGAATGTAAAGAGTAATCCCATACGGATCTCTTTGACCTTAAAAGCGTCACGTAAGGTTTTGAACATACTAAATCACCTCTGCTTTTCCACCAAGAGCTTCGATCTTCTCTGCAGCGGCCTTACTGAATGCATTCGCCTTAACAGTAAGCTTTTTAGTCAACTCTCCATTTCCTAAAATCTTAACACCATCTCTAGGGTTCTTTACAACACCTGCCTCGATCAATGAAGCTACAGATACTTCTGCGCCATCTTCAAATCTCTCGAGAACTGAAAGGTTGATTGCAACGATTTCCTTATGATTTCTGCTTGTGAATCCTCTCTTAGGGATTCTTCTGTAAAGTGGCATCTGTCCACCTTCAAAGCCTGGTCTTGGAGCTCCAGAACGAGCCTTCTGACCCTTGTGGCCCTTACCGGCAGTCTTACCATTTCCTGAACCATGTCCACGGCCTCTTCTGAAGCTATCGCTTGATACAGCGCCTTCAGCTGGCTTTAAACTTGATAAATTCATGACTGTTCCTCCTTCTAACAAAATTTAAGCTTCTTCTACTTTTACTAAGTGACGAACCTGCTGTACCATTCCCATTGTAGCATCATTGTTTGGAAGTTCAACAGTCTTATGCATCTTTGTAAGACCAAGTGCTTTCACAGTTGCTCTATGCTTAGGAATTGCACCAATTGGTGACTTTACTAATGTTACTTTTACCTTATCTGCCATCTCAAATTACCTCCTTAGTTAAGAATCTCGTCTAAAG
This sequence comes from uncultured Lachnospiraceae bacterium, assembly GCA_958446555.1. Classification (GTDB taxonomy): domain Bacteria; phylum Bacillota; class Clostridia; order Lachnospirales; family Lachnospiraceae; genus Anthropogastromicrobium. The sequence continues at coordinate 1,658 of CAUCWU010000314.1, forward strand.
ACTTACCACGGAGTTTTGCAATCTCTTCTGGGGACTTAATTGCCTTAAGACCCTCGATTGTAGCAAGAACAACATTCTGCTTGTTGTTAGAGCCGAGAGACTTTGTACGGATGTTCTTGTATCCTGCAAGCTCCAATACCTTACGAGCAGGACCACCAGCGATGATACCAGTACCTTCTGGTGAAGACTTCAGCAGAACGCTTGCGCTGCCGAACTTACCTGTATAATCATATGGAATACTTCCATTCTCATTGATATCAACTTTTACAAGTTTCTTGATTGCATCCTCTTTTGCCTTGCGGATTGCCTCAGGGACCTCAGCTGCCTTACCTAAGCCGGCACCTACGTGTCCGTTCTTATCTCCGACAACTACAAGAGCAGCAAATCTCATGTTACGTCCACCTTTTACAACCTTGGTGACACGCTTAATGTTTACTACGCTATCTTCCAATTCTAAATTAGAAGCATCGATAATTTCACGTTTCATGTGTTGTTCTCCTCCCTATTAGAATTCAAGACCAGCTTCTCTAGCAGCATCTGCTAAAGCCTGAATCTTACCCTGATATATAAAACCGCCTCTGTCAAAGACTACTTCCTTGATGCCTGCGTCAAGTGCCTTCTGTGCAATTACCTTGCCAAGATAAGCAGCTGCTGCTACATCATTTGTCTTCTCTAACTGATCCTTTACGTCCTTCTGAACTGTTGAAGCTGACACTAAAGTGTTACCAACTGTATCGTCAATAATCTGAGCGTACATATGATTATTACTTCTGAATACAGCAAGTCTTGGTCTTTCAGCAGTGCCGCTAAAACGGTTACGAACTCTTAAATGCTTCTTAATACGAATAGCACTTCTTGATTCCTTTTTAATCATATCTTTTCACTCCCTTATTATTTCTTACCAGTCTTACCAACTTTACGTCTGATAACTTCATCAACGTACTTGATACCCTTGCCCTTATATGGTTCTGGGGCTCTCTTCTCACGGATTTCGGCAGCATACTGGCCAACCTTTTCCTTGTCGATACCGCTAACAGTGATCTTGTTACCATCAACAGTTGTTGTGATTCCATCTGGATCAACCATCTCAACTGGATGTGAGTAACCAAGTGCAAGGTTCAGCTTGTTACCCTGCTTAGCTGCTCTGTAACCAACACCATTAACTTCCAAAACCTTTGTATAACCCTCAGTTACACCGATTACCATGTTGTGAATGAGAGTTCTTGTAAGACCATGAAGTGAACGCATCTTCTTCAAGTCGTTTGGTCTGTTTACGAGGATCTCTTCGCCTTCCTGCTTGATCTCCATCTCTGCTGGAAGTACTCTCTCAAGAGTTCCCTTTGGTCCCTTTACAGTCACCTTATTATTTTCTGCTATCTCAACAGTTACGCCTGCCGGAATAGCGATAGGCATTCTTCCGATTCGTGACATTTCGCCTTGTCCTCCTTAATTATTCTCTTGTGGAAAATCCCGACTTACCATACGAAAGCCAGTACTTCTCCACCAACATTCTCTTTTCTAGCTTCCTTATCTGTTAATACACCCTTATTTGTTGAGATGATTGCTGTACCGAGGCCACCGAGTACCTTTGGAAGCTCATCCTTTGATGCATATACACGAAGACCTGGCTTAGAGATTCTCTTAAGACCTGTAAGGATCTTCTCGTTCTTGTTTGCACCATACTTAAGTGTAATCTTGATTGTCTTGAAGTTTCCTTCCTCAACAACGTCAACTGCCTTGACATAACCTTCCTTGAGGAGAATGTCTGCAATCGCCAGCTTCATCTTAGAAGCAGGTATATCTACTGTATCATGTTTTGCAGTATTTGCGTTACGGATTCTTGTAAGCATATCTGCAATTGGATCGCTCATTGACATAGCTTTGTTTCCTCCTTATTCTTCTTCACTCTTACCAGCTTGACTTCTTAACGCCTGGTATCTGTCCCTTGTATGCTAACTCACGGAAACATACTCTACAAATTCCATATTTTCTCAAAACTGAATGTGGACGACCACAAATCTTGCAACGAGTGTACTCTCTGGTAGAAAACTTCTGAGGACGCTGCTGCTTAACCTTCATAGATGTTTTAGCCATAGTT
>CAUCWU010000315.1 GCA_958446555.1 uncultured Lachnospiraceae bacterium
TACACGCCTCCTTTCCTTGGCTTTCATCCTATTTTAGGATAAAAAAAGGTCATGGCATCTCTGCCACAACCTTCCACAATTTTTTGTGTTTTATCATAAGTAGTTTGCTGTGTGATACTACAATTCGGTATCTTTCATAGCACTAGCTGGTATTTTTTTACTGGTTATTGTCTTGTGTACTGTTCTTTTTATTGTCTGGTGCAAACTCTTCATCGACTTCAGACTTTTCAAGCGGAACAATTCCTAGTTGATAGCCCATTGGTGCAAGCAATTTATTCATAGCTCGAACAGTAGGCATTAATTTACCCCTTTCATATCGATTGATTGCCGGACGGGACATTCCGGTTATTCGTTCTAACTCAGATTGACTAATTCCCTGCTGTTTTCTAATATGAATATAGTATTCTATTAGTCGTTTTACCTGATCATCTACTTGAAGATTATTTTGCTCCATCAATAAACACCTCCTATACATAATAGTATCCTATGAGTCACAATCTGTCAAGAGATATTTTCACTTATTTTTTCTTTTTTCGCTTGCTTTTTTTCTTTTTCGCGTTATGATATTAGCGTGTTAACTATATAATAAAGGAGTCCGTCGTTTTATGCGTAACAAATCACACGAGATGGATCTTTGTAATGGATCTCTCTGGAAAAAAATCTTTATTTACAGCGTTCCACTGATGTTTACCAATATTTTGCAAGTATTGTTCAATATGTCTGATGTCGCTGTTGTTGGAAAATTTGCTGGACCAATTGCACTTGGTGCAGTTGGATCTACCAGTATTTTAGTAACCTTATTTACTGGAATTTTACTTGGTCTTGGAAATGGTGTAAATGCACTCACAGCTCTTCACATTGGATCAAAAGATGATGATGGGTTAAAACGAACCGTACATACTGCAATTATCATCTGCTTTGCAGGCGGTGTTTGTATTTGTCTATTTGGTATTTTAGCAGCTCGTGGTATTTTAACTCTTATGAGCACAAAAGATGAGCTAATCGGTGGAGCAACTCTTTATCTTCGTATTTACTTACTTGGAATGCCTGCCTTAGGACTCTATAATTTTGGAAATGCTGTGCTTAGCGCTGCTGGTGATACGAAAAGACCGCTATACTATCTAGCATTTGCCGGTGCCGTCAATATTGTCTTGAATCTATTTTTCGTCATTGTATGCCATCTTGGTGTTGCAGGAGTTGCACTTGCTAGTATTCTATCTCAATATCTTTCAGCAGCATTGATTCTTCATGCGCTGCTAACTGGAAAGGAAAAGTTTTGCTTGCGCTTATCTGAAATTCACCTAGATCGCAGAAAGGCTGCTGGAATTCTTAGAATTGGTATTCCCTCTGCCTTCCAGAACTCACTGTTTGCCTTTGCAAACCTGTTTGTTCAAAGCAGTGTCAACTCCTTTGATCATATCTGGGTTGAGGGAAACTCAGCTGCTGCCAATGCTGATCCACTTGTATATGATATGATGGCAGCCTTTTACACAGCATGTTCAAGTTTTATTGCCCAGAACTTTGGTGCAAAGAAAAAGAAACGTATTTTACAGTCTTATTTGATTTGCCTGTTTTACTCGTTTATCATGAGCTTGATACTTGGTGTGGGTATTTATCTCGCACGCTATCCATTTTTATATCTTTTTACAAGTGATAAAGAGGTTGTAAATGCTGGTATTACTAGATTGTCCATTATGGCGCTATCTTATAGTGTTTCTGCATTTATGGATGCTTCTATCGCTGCATCAAGAGGTCTTGGAAAGACAACCATTCCAACGATTGTTGTAATCATGGGATCTTGTGTATTTCGTATCGTCTGGATTTACACGATATTTGCCTATTTCCATACCATTCAGTCTCTGTATATGCTATATGTATTTTCTTGGGGTATCACGGCAATTGCCGAAAATATTTATTTCTTCCGTATCTATCGAAGGACACTTGTTGATAAATAAAAAACTATAATTACAACCTATAATCTAAAATTTTTGAATGTCATTTTAACTAATTTTAAATCATTTTCAAATTTATTCTTTACACAGTTGGAATTTAATGTTAAAATACATCATTGTGAGAATAAAGCTATAAGAAATAAAATACTACAATACGGGAGCTCGCAGACGGGCTGAGAGGAAGTTTTTCACTTCGACCGTTAACCTGATTTGGATAATGCCAACGTAGGAAAAATACAGATGAGTTTGCCGCGCTGTTTTCCTGCAGTGCGGCTTTTTATATGAGCCTCCAAATCGGAAAGGAGTTTTCAATGGCAATGATCAATTTCAAAAGTACCTCAAAACGTACACAGAAACAAAATTTAAGAAGAAAGCGCACCGACAAAAAAGCACCCACTATCTTAATTTTAATTTTGCTACTTTTTTGGGAAGCAATTGTGCGAATCAATGAGATTCCCCTCTATGTGCTTCCTGCCCCATCCTCTGTTCTATTGGCAATTGTAACAGAATGGCAGAATCTATTGCGTCATGGGATGGTCACTGTAGGAGAAGCATTGGCAGGAATGGGAATTTCTTTTGTTGTATCAATCGTGGTTGGTATCTTGATGGATCGCTTTTCTACTGTTAAGAGATGTCTTTACCCATTATTGATTGTTACACAGACCGTGCCTATGATTGTTCTTGCACCAATCCTAATTATCTATATGGGATTTGGCATGGCACCGAAGATTCTTACTGTTGTTTTGATGTGCTTTTTCCCAATTGCAGTGAGTTTTACTGATGGAATGGCCAACTTGAATAAAGGATTTGAAAATTTGGTCACTTTCTATGGTGCGAAGGGATTTCAAGTTTACTGGCTGGTAAAGTTGCCGGCTGCCTTTCCATCTTTAATTTCTGGTCTAAAAGTTGCAGCTACTTACAGCATCAGTGGTGCTGTTGTCGGTGAATGGATTGGCTCTCAGAGTGGACTTGGCTACTATTTACTTCGTTTAAAGAACAATTACATGTTGGACAAGGTGTTTGCCTGTGTACTTGTTATTATTTTACTAAGTCTTTGCATGAATGGTTTAATTGGGTTGTTCAACTACCTGCTTGTCCCTTCGCAGCGGAAACGTTTTCTACAAAAGCAGATAAAAGCACACTAAATATATTATTGAGGAGAATGATTATGAGAAGAAATTTACTAAGAAAACAAATGTGGATTGGCGCAGCTGCCGCACTAGCTTTAACTGGTGCTGGATGTTCTTCTAAAACAGCCGATACTACATCATCTACGGCAAAGAATACGACTGTAGCATCGACATCCGAGAATACGACTACTGAAAAATCAGAAACAAAAACTCTAAAGGCAACCGAAACAGAAAAGGAGTCTGATACAGAGGGTGATACACAAAAAGATAGTGCTAATTTGGATACATCTGATACACTTGATGAGGTAACTGTCATTCTCGACTATGTTGCAAACACAAACCACACTGGTATGTATGTTGCTTTGGATCAAGGTCTTTACGAGGCAGAGGGCTTAAAGGTAAACATTGTCGAGCCAACTGAGGGTGCTACTGCTACGCTGGTTGCTGTTGGAAAGGGCGATTTCGGTATTAGCTATCAAGAGGATGTTACAATCGCACTGGCATCTGCTGATCCGCTTCCAATCACTACAATCGCAGCAATCATTCAGCATAATACCTCTGGCTTTGCAACCTATGCAGATAAGGATATCAAGTCTCCTAAGGATTTCGAAGGAAAGACCTACGCTGGCTGGGGTGGTCCTGGT
>CAUCWU010000316.1 GCA_958446555.1 uncultured Lachnospiraceae bacterium
TTTTTCAGTAGCTGTTCTATTTGTAGTAGCTTGTTTTGTATCAGTTGCCATGGGAACATCAGTAGGTACAATTACGCTTCTTGTTCCAATTGCAGCTGCTGTATCTAAGGCATCAGGTTTTGATTTACCGTTTTGCGTTGGATCTGTTATGGGAGGAGCTATGTTTGGCGACAATTTGTCCTTTATTTCAGACACAACGATTGCTGCATGCAATGGTCAGGGATGTAAGATGAAGGATAAATTTAGAGAAAATTTTGGAATTGCAATGCCAGCGGCAGTAGCAACGCTGATTGTGATTTTAATCTTGTCATTCCAGACGACAATCAAGGGACATGTGAGCCAGCCATATAATTTAATTCAGGTTATACCATATGTGCTTGTATTGATAGGCGGTGTGGTTGGAATTAACGTATTTTTAGTTTTGCTTATTGGAATTGGATCAGGTGCATTGATTATGCTGATTGGCGGCTATGTGGAGCCAGTGGAGATGCTCATACGCATGGGAAATGGTGTTTCTGGAATGTTTGAAACATGTATGGTTGCGATTCTGGTGGCGGCAATGTGTGCGCTAATAAGAGAATATGGCGGATTCGAGGCACTTTTAGGAATTATTAGAAAGGCATTTAGAGGAAGAAGAGGCGGTCAGCTTGGAATGGGACTTTTAGTTGGTGCTATGGATATTGCAACAGCCAATAATACAGTTGCAATTGTAATGGCTAATCCAATCGCAAAGGAAATAGCAGCCGAATATGGAATTACACCGAAAAAGGCAGCTTCTATTTTGGATACGTTTTCCTGTATTTTTCAGGGTGTAATACCATATGGTGCACAGATGCTTGTTGCTATTTCAGCAGTCAATGAGCTTGGAAGTCAGATTTCTGCTTTTCAGGTTATGCCAAGGCTGTATTATCCAATGTTTCTTTTAATCAGTTCTCTGATTGCCATTGTTGGTGTAAAGGGACGCAGACGTCGTTACAGAAAATAAGGTAATTAAGAAAGAGGAAGCATAATGGATTTTTTATCATTTAGAGAAGAAGTTACAAAATACATTTTTGCAGAAGATGTGCTGCAAAAGGCTGATATAATATTGATTCCAGGAAATGCATATCCGCAAAATGCTGAGCGTGCGGCAGCATTATACAGACAAGGCTATGCACCGTATATTTTGCCAAGCGGAAAATATAGTACATTAGTCGGACATTTTGCAGGTGTTTGTGAAAAAGCAGATCGCTATAATAAGGAGTACAAGACAGAGTGGGAATTTTTAAAAGATGTTCTTGTTCAAAATGGCGTGGATGAATCAGCAATTTTAAAAGAGGATCAGGCAACCTTCACATGGGAGAATGCTAAAAATTCAAGAATTGTCACAGATCAAAATAAACTAGTGATACAAAAGGCTATTTTGTGCTGCCGCAATGTACATGCAAGAAGAAGTTTTATGTATTATCAAAAATCTTTTCCAGAAGCGAAAATATTTGTCAGCCCGTCAGTGATTGGAAATATTACAAAAGAAAACTGGTATACAACGAAAGATGGAATTGATGCAGTAAACGCAGAACTTTCCAGAATCTTATATCAGTTTTCACTTCTCGTATAAAAAAAGCCTGCTAGTTTTTGGCTAGCAGGTTTTTTGTTTATTAATCGCGAATCACCGGAAAATAGATTTGATAAGGTTCATATCCAATGTCGTAGATAGGGATGAAACGAATACCTGTTTCCTGATAGCGTGTGCGGAATGTGCGCTTCCAGTTTCCCCATTCACGTTCATTATCATGAAGCAAAAGTGTTTGAAGCTCATGACCGTGTGTGTGAAGCGAGTGCTCTTCACTGCAAAGGCCGGCAAGCGCGATTGGTCCAAAACGAAATGCAATAAGATCTGGGTCATCGTCTGCAGCGACTGCAGTGATGCAAAGAGGAAGAATAAGGCGAAGTTCATCACCATTTTTCCAGTTGCGCTGAATGGTAAGAAATCCGTCTTTTGCATCAACAGGCAGTTGTTTGCCGTTAAGTTCAAAGCAGATATCTTGAAATACGGCTGGATTTCCAGCGTAGGAATCGGTGCGTGCACATGCCCAATCTGGAATGCGAAGTTTTAATGAAAAATCAGCGCAAGGGGAATCCATTTCAATGCGCATGCAAATTGCCATACAGTCTGGCTGAATTGGGTAACGCTGTGTGTTTTCATGAATCGCCTGTTCAGCAGAGCTTGTACTTGAAATGTGGAAGCTTCCGCTTAAGCTATCTTGCTTTTGGAGTAAAGTAACATTTGTGCTGCCAATTGAAAAGTGTGCAGTGGAGTCGAAATATTGAGCAGCATATAAATTTGCACCATCTTGATAGTACAGATACTGATTATGGGCAGCATTTGCCTGTACGACAGAGCCATGACAGCAGAAGAAGTCTTGTGTTTTGGAAGCCCATCCCTTACGTGATCCAGCGCGCATTGGAAGAAAATATGTAAGAAGACCTTCGGATGGATAAGAAGATACCTGACCATTTGGAAGATCCTCCTTCCAATAGGCTTGCGCAAGAATTCCATTGTACAGATTTTTTTCAATATAATTCAGATAGGAAACATCGCCAGTCCAGGTAAAAAGAATGTTTGCAAGACGAATCATATTGTATACACTGCAGTGCTCTTGATTTCGTTCTCCAAGGCGCGATGCCTGGCGATGCTTTGGTGTCCAAATCTCACCATTTGTCTGACCGCCGGTAACGAAATAGCCACGATCTGTAACAGCACATTTCCAGTAAGCAAGCACAATATCACGATAACGTGTAATTTTGGTTGCTTCATAAACAGCGGCACAGCCGATGATTTCTGGAATAGTTGTATTGGCATGCATATTTGTTAGTACGTCTTCTCCAGCTAAAAGAGGATCAAATAGGCGATGACGGTCATAACGCTCAATTAAGGTTAGATACATGCTGTCTTTTGTAATATCATAAAGCTGAGCCCATATTTCAAGCATTCCACCAGTTTCAAAATCAAGAATGTCATCAAGCTGTTCTCTTGTACGATTGTCTGTGTAACGAAGAAACCATTTGGAGAAATCAATTGCAATGGTGAGAGCTTCCTCATTTTTTGCATATAGATACATGTCAATAAGTCCCATAAAGGTTTTGTGTACGTTATAGTGAGGGGCCCAAACCTGCTTTTTGATAGCAATCCAATGAAAATATTTTTCTGGAATAGAAGCAGCCCATTCGCCGCCATTGTCAAGCTGACAAAGACGAAGCTCATGAACAATTTCATTTGCTTTGCCAAGCAGAGCCTGATTGCCAGTTTCATCATAGTGAATGGCAGCCGCGCTCAGCCAGTGACCAAGAAAGTGACCACGCAGCTGACAGGAGGGATCTTCCCAGCCGCCATGCTTAAGTTTTTTGTTTCCAAAATTTTGATAACGGCCAGCCTCTTGCGTAAAATTTTGCAGCAGAGCATCGCTTTCTAGCTCCATCAGATAGTCCATATTTTGCTGCTCTTTGTTAAGTAATAATTGATCCTGTAGTGTGACATCAAGTCCTGATAATTGTTTCATTATAATTATAATATCCTTTCTGGCAAATGCCTTTACGTTTTTATTTACTTATAGTATAATCGGAAATGAAATAAATAAAATGAAATTTATTCGGTATTTTTTATAAAATAATCGCATATAAAATTGTGTTTCGCGAATATATTTGAAGATTGCGGGAGTGCAAAGCACGTAGCAATCCGGTATCA
>CAUCWU010000317.1 GCA_958446555.1 uncultured Lachnospiraceae bacterium
ACAGCATATGACCGATCACATTCTTGAAGCCTACTCTACCGATATTGATTTTCGTATTCACGGCTTTGAGAAAGCCAATGAGAATGGCTACAAAGTCAATGTCACTGAGATTGAAAAACCGGGCATCATCTATCAGGACGATTATGTAAGTGTCGAAGCCTTTCCAGTCAGCCATGGAACCCTTGTCTGCTATGGCTATAAGTTTGTCACTGCTGATCGCACCATCGTCATCAGTGGTGACACAGCTCCACTTGATCTGGTGGCTGAAAAGGCAGCTGGCTGTGATATTCTTCTTCACGAAGTTGAATATGCTGCTGGCATTTCTGCTCGAGAACCAAAATGGCAGAAATATCACAGAGAAGTCCACACACTAAGCACAGATCTTGCATGGGTAGCCAAGAAGGCACAACCAAAGCTTCTTGTAACCTACCACCGAATTTATCATATGAACATTCAGGACAACCATATCAACCTAGCCGCTGAGATGGCGCGCAGAGATGAGGCTATTCTCTCAGAAATCAAATCAGCAGGCTATGATGGCTACACCGTAAATGGAAAAGATCTGGATGTCTTCTAAATACTACGAAAGGATTTTATTATGATTGAACTGTTACACCCAAACGATTTCGACCAAATGTATTCCATTATGGAACAAAGCTTTCCAGATGACGAATATCGCGGCTATGAAGGTCAAAAACAACTATTTGAAAATCCCGAATATAAAGTTTACATATATCGAAACCCTGACACCCATATCATCACTGGTTTTCTATCTGCATGGGACTTTGAAGATCTTCTCTTCTTCGAGCACTTTGCTGTAAGCAGTAGCGCTCGAAATAACGGCATCGGCAAAATGATATTGCAGGAGGTTCTTAGCCAAACTGATAAACTTGCTTGCCTCGAAGTTGAGCTTCCAAACGGCGAACTCGAAAAACGCCGAATTCACTTTTATGAGCGAAATGGGTTCCATTTGAATCCCTATCCGTATATGCAACCATCTATCGCGCCAGGACGAAAGCCAGTCCCTCTTCGCATCATGACCTACCAAAGGGCAGTGAATGAAGATGAATACAAAAGCATCAGAAATTTGCTGTATGAGAGGGTGTATCATGTTTCTAACCCGCAAGTTTATCACTAGGCTTTCTTATACACTCTGGAAGACCAAAACCACGCCTGAAATCATCAAAAGAACAATCACAAGTCTTTTGACGATTTTTTCTGGGATGCGCTGACCTGCAAAAATCCCAAGCCCCAAACCGCCAAGCATGAACATAAGTAACATAGCTGCCTGCTTGGCGGCTTCTATCGTAATGATTCCCCAACAACTATACAAAATGATTCGAAACGTATTTTCAATAAAAAATACGACACTGATATTTCCCTTAAATGCATGACTATCATCCGTAACACGGCTTAAATAAGCGCCAAGAAGTGCGCCCACTCCGTACAGCCCACAAAGAATACCTGACAACACACCTACCAAAACGGTAAACACCTTTAACTGCTTCATCTTTCGCGGATAAAACTCCCGAACTAGCATCTCGGCTCCTACCAATATAATAACCACACCAAAAATCAGCTTAACTACCGTTGTATTTGCATTCTTAAGAAAAAATGCACCTGGAATACTTCCGATCATGACAAGAGCTGCTAGTGGTCCGCAGATGTTCCAATTAATCTGCTTTCTCTCCTTCCAAGCTAAAATCAAATTTCCCGGATAGCCAAGCAATAGCTCCACTGGTGAAATTGATGCATTATTCACGCTAAAGCTCAAAATGCTCGTAAAAAAAAGTCTCGGCAGTTTTTTGGCTTCTAAGAAGTTCAATATATTGAACTTTTAAAATACCTCTTGAACCATTCCCTGTATCGTGTTATAGTTACCCATGTGCATTTTGAACCAAACTAAACTAAAGAAGAAAGAGGATTTTTATGCTTCATTTTATTGAGACCGTCAACTCGGCCGTGAACAATTTCATCTGGGGTGTTCCGGCTATGGTCTGCATTTTCGGCGTTGGTCTCTATCTAAGCCTTCGCACCCGTTTTCTCCAGATCCGTAAATTTCCCTACGCAATTAAAACCACCATCGGTCGAATGTTTCGCAAGAAAAATGCATCCGATGGCGCACTAACTCCATTTCAGGCTGTATGCACGGCACTCGCCGCAACCGTCGGAACTGGAAATATCGCAGGTGTCGCAGGCGCAATCGCAATCGGTGGCCCTGGAGCTGTCTTTTGGATGTGGATCTCAGCCATCCTCGGCATGTGCACCAAATTTGCCGAAGTTACATTAGCAGTTCACTTTCGTCAGCGAAATGCAGAGGGCGATCTAGTTGGTGGTCCAATGTATTACATAAAGAATGGACTCGGCAAAAAATGGATGTGGCTGGCCTATCTGTTTGCCGCATTTGGTGTATTAACCGTATTTGGAACTGGAAATGCAACTCAGGTCAACACAATCACAACTGCAATCAACTCTGCTCTTTTGAATTTTAACGTTATCTCCGAGGATGCCGTTTCCACCTCAAACTTGATTATCGGCCTTGTCATGGCTGGTTTGGTCGCATTGATTCTGTTAGGTGGTGTTAAGCGTATCGGACAGGTAACAGAAAAGTTAGTTCCTTTTATGGCACTGCTCTATATTCTCTTGGCAGTCGGCGTTGTTGTCATTAATTTCAAGACAATCCCAACCGTTTTCGTTTCCATTTTTGAAGGTGCATTTAAGCCATCTGCTGTGACCGGCGGTATTGTCGGAAGCATGTTCACCAGCATGAAAAAGGGTGTCTCCCGTGGTATTTTCTCAAATGAGGCCGGACTTGGTACTGGTTCCATCGCTCATGCATGTGCTGATACCAGAAAGCCGGTAAAGCAGGGTATGTTTGGTATCTTTGAGGTATTCACCGATACGATTTTGATCTGTACGCTGACAGCTCTTGTAATCCTGTGCAGTGGTACTGCAATTGAGTATGGTGCTGAGGCAGGTGCCGAGCTTACCATCTCTGGATTTACCTCAGTTTATGGAAACTGGGTTTCGATCTTTACCGCTGTTGCAATGTGCTGTTTTGCTTTTTCTACCACTCTTGGCTGGGGTCTTTACGGTGCCCGCTGCATTGAGTTTTTGTTCTCAGAAAAAGTCATCAAACCATTTATGGTTGCCTATTCACTAGTTGCCATCCTTGGTGCAACTGCAAATCTTGGCCTGATGTGGAGTATTGCAGAAACCTTCAATGGTTTAATGGCAATTCCTAACTTAATTGCACTGTTCCTGCTCTCTGGTACGGTGGTAAGATTAACCAAAGAATATTTTGCTGGTGAGAGTGCGAAAGGTTAACAGTTTCATCAAGCACTAACCGATATTTCAATTCATAATTTTTTTCAAAAAAGGCAGATATCTTTTCCAAAACACTCGGATAAAGATACCTGCCTTTTTTATTTATTCATTTGTAAAATACGCATGCAATAAAGCTTCTGACTTCAGTCAGGAACACCTTATTATTCATTATCACTTAATTCTCACTTACTGCTACAACTTAACTTCAACATGAGATCAACTTCATCAGCTCAATTCAAACATACCGTGATACAGCTGATAATACTTTCCTTTTTGCTCCAAAAGATCATCGTGATCGCCTCTCTCAACAATCTTTCCCTGCTCAAGAACCATAATCGCATTGGAATTTCGAACTGTACTTAATCGATGCGCAATTACAAATACTGTT
>CAUCWU010000318.1 GCA_958446555.1 uncultured Lachnospiraceae bacterium
CCATAATGCATCTGCATTACCCATCCACGGCGATGATACTCTCTTCCTACATGAATCATAAATGCTGTCTTATACTGGTCAACTTCAAGCTGAGTCAGCTTTTCACCGCGAACCTTCTTCTGGAAGATTGCCTCAACTGCTTCTTCACTTGCCGGCTGATATACAACATAATTTAAACCATGGTCAGATACACAGCACTTCATGGAATCGAAGAAATCCATACGGTTATCGATTGCTGCAAGCAGGCTCTTTACGCTGTCAACCTTGATTCCAGATACCTCGGAAAGCTTCTTTGTATAGTCAACAAAATCTGGCTTCTCGATGTTCATTGCCTTATCTGGTCTCCATGCCGGATATACCTTGAAATCTACAGTGCTGTCTGCTGCGATCTTCTTGTGCCACTCAAGGCTGTCGATTGGGTCATCTGTTGTGCAGATTACCTTTACATTGGACTGACGAATGATGTTACGAACAGTCATAGAATCCTCAGCAAGCTTTGCATTGCACAGATTCCAAACTTCCTCTGCGGTATCACCGTTTAATACACCGTGATAACCAAAGTATCTCTGAAGCTCTAAGTGGCTCCAGTGATACAGCGGATTTCCGATTGCCTTCTCAAGAGTCTCTGCCCACTTCTGGAACTTCTCTCTATCAGTTGCATCACCAGTGATATACTTCTCGTCGATACCGTTAGAACGCATCTGACGCCACTTATAATGATCGCCGCCTAACCATACCTGAGTGATGTTCTCGAACTTACGATCCTCATAAATTTCCTTTGGGTTGATGTGGCAGTGATAGTCGATGATCGGCATATTCTCTGCGTAATCATGGAACAGCTCTTTTGCTGTATCAGTTGTCAGAAGGAAATTTTTTCCCATAAATGTTTTCATAGTAAACTATCCTATCCTTTCTTTGTTTTAAAAGATGTGATACTTACAGGGTTACACCCTGCTTGAAGATTGCCATATCGTGGAATCCGGCCTCCTCAGCCTTTACCTTCTTTCCGGAAGCAACTGCAAGTACATACTCGAACAGCTCCCTGGAAAGCAGCTCCATCGGCATATCCTCAACCAGACGACCTGCATTAAAGTCAATCCAGTTGTCCTTATGTCCTGCAAGCTTGGAATTGCTGGAAATCTTTACAGTCGGAACTGGGGATGCAAACGGAGTTCCGCGTCCAGTTGTAAACAGAACAATGTGTGCACCAGAAAGTGCCAGTGCAGTTGCAGCAACCAGATCGTTACCCGGTGCACTTAACAGATTGAGTCCCTTTGTGTGAACCGGCTCAGTGTACTCAAGAACACCCTTTACCAGTGCACTTCCAGACTTCTGTGTGCATCCAAGTGACTTATCCTCAAGTGTAGAGATTCCGCCCTTCTTATTTCCCGGAGACGGATTCTCATAGATGGTCTGATTGTGGCTTGTGAAGTAGTTCTTAAAGTTGTTGATCAGATCGACAGTCTTGTGGAACAGCTCCTCATTTGCACAACGGTTCATAAGAAGTGTCTCGGCACCGAACATCTCCGGAACCTCTGTCAAAATTGTGGTACCACCCTTGGAAATCAGAAGATCAGAGAATGCACCGACAGTTGGGTTCGCTGTGATACCAGACAGTCCATCGGAACCACCGCACTTCATACCGATGATTAACTCAGATGCATCGATCGGCTCACGCTTAAAGGTACCTGCATACCCTGCTAACTCCTTTAACAGCTCCATCGCTGCTTCCTGCTCATCCTCAACGTCCTGACACTGTAAGAACTTAACACGATTCTTGTCATACTCACCAATGTAATCCATCAGTACTGGAATGTTGCTGTTTTCACAGCCAAGTCCAAGTACCAGTACACCACCGGCATTCGGATGATGAATCAGATCTGCAAGTGCCTTTCTGGTGTTCTCCTGATCGCCACCCATCTGAGAACAGCCATACGGATGTGGAAACGCAACAACATCCTCTACTGTTCCAATTGCCAGGCTCTTTGCCTGCTTTTCAAGTGCGGAAGCGATGGAGTTGACACAGCCAACTGTTGGGATGATCCAGATTTCGTTGCGCACGCCAACCTTTCCATCCTCACGGCGATAGCCCATAAACTGTGCTCTCTCGGTCGGCTCTAGCTCTTTTCCGGACGGATGATACTCGTAATCTAATACATCTCCAAGACCAGTCTTTACATTGTGAACGTGCACCCAGGCACCTGCCTTAATGTCCTGTTTTGCAACACCAATCGGGAAACCGTACTTGATAACCTTCTCGCCTGCAGCGATATCAGTAAGGGCAATCTTGTGTCCCTGTGGGATATCCTCAAGTGTGGTCACGGTTGTGCTTGCACTAATCTGTGTACCAGCCGGAATTGGAGCCAGTGCAACACAGACATTATCCTGCGGATTAATCTGAATGTAAGTCTTCATAAATTCTTTCAATAGCCTTTCTATTCGCGTTCTGCCATTTTACGGCATACAGCCGAACCCGATATTGGTTCGGCTGTTTTTGCGGATCTTAAGCCCAAAAGCCCCATTGTGCAAGCACAATCGGATTTTGAGTTTCTGACCCTAGTATCATACAATTATTTATTCAAAACTAAGTCGTAAGCTGCCTTCATGCCGTCCTTCTCGATGACATCGTAGTACTTCTGTACCATTGGGATCATCTCGGTCAGATCTGCATGCCAGTAGTCCTCTCTCTTCATGATCTCTTCTACGCTTGCAGTCTTCATGAACTCCATGATCTCAGCGCCATCGTTTGCCTTATCGGTACGATAGAATGCGATCAGAGCTGCCATAGACATTACAAGACCTTCCGGATAGGTGCCGAACTTTTCCTTGTGCTCAAGAATGGTCGGAAGAACACGTACCTGAAACTTGCTTACAGAGTTCAGTGCGATGGACAGTAACATATGACGGATGAATGGATTTGCGAAACGCTCCAGAACAGCCTTTCCAAAATCGATATCAGTCTGAGTATTTCCAAGAGTCGGAACGATCTCCTCGAAGATGCAATGCTTTAAGTAGCTGCTTACGGTCTCATCCTTTAAGCACTCGCCAACGGTCTCAAGTCCGTACAGATAAGCGCCTAATACCATAGAAGTATGACCACCGTTTAAGATACGAACCTTTCTCTTCTTGTACGGTGCAACGTCATCGGTCCATACGATATTGTAGCCAGCCTTATTGAATGGCAGCTCATCCTCGTGATGTCCCTGAATTACCCACAGATGGAAGATCTCAGCAGTATCGATTAAGTTATCGGTGTAGCCTAACTCCTTGCAGATGTCCTCTGCCTCTGCTCTCGGATAACCAGTTACGATACGGTCTACTAAGGTGTTGCAGAAATCATTCTCAGAAAGCAGCCAGTTCTTGAACTCATCGCCTAACTCCCACAGATCTGCATACTTTAATACGCACTCCTTTAAGGTATCTGCATTGTGATCAATCAGCTCACATGGCAGAAGGATGAATCCCTTTAAACCAGTCTGGAATCTCTTATATAAGAACTGGGTCAGCTTTGCCGGATAGGACTTAGCTGGCTTGTCGTCTAACTTCTCTGTTCCAAGATACTCAATTCCTGCCTCAGTGGTGTTGGATACGATAACACGAAGATCCGGGTTCTCAGCCAGTGCCATATATGCATCAAAATCTTCGTATACCTTCCCTGTTGTCCTTTACACTGAGTTCATCAACGAGGTGGGCGGCAGCGAC
>CAUCWU010000319.1 GCA_958446555.1 uncultured Lachnospiraceae bacterium
AGAGCTATCTAGAGGATGGAAATCAGAAGGTAGAAGAGCATTGCTATGGAAAATCTATCACCGATCCATGCCTTGGCTGGGACAAGACAGAGCGTTTGATCTACGATCTAGCGGATTTGTGGTAAGAGAAAAATAAATTTAAGTTTATAAAACAAGTTTAGGGTCAGGCAAGTCCTGGCCCATTTCTTTTTAAAATCCTCGGTGAAATTTGTTGGTAGCAGTTGACAGTTTTGGTCAAAAGTAGCATAATAGGGGCAGAATGTGTAAGTGTGCCCAAACGCACATGGAAACAGAAAATCAAGACAAAATAGGAGGAGTCAAATGTTAGAGCAGCTTAAAAAAGATGTTTATGAAGCAAACATGGATCTCGTTGCCAAGGGTATGGTTATCTATACTTGGGGAAATGTCAGCGGTATCGACCGTGAGAAGGGATTGGTCGTAATCAAGCCAAGCGGTGTTGACTATGCGACAATGACTTGGGAGGATATGGTTGTAGTTGATATGGAGGGCAATGTAATTGAAGGCAAGTATAAGCCATCTTCTGACACACCGACTCATCTTGTGATCTATAAGGCATTTCCGCAGACTGGCGGTGTCGTACATACTCACTCCACCTATGGTGTTACATTTGCCCAGGCAGGTCTTGATATTCCAGCATTCGGAACAACCCATGCAGATTATTTCTATGGCGACATTCCGTGCACCAGAGATTTGACCGCAGAGGAGATCGAGGAAGCCTATGAGTTAAACACAGGCAATGTAATCGTTGAGACCTTTGCAGGAAAAGATCCGATGGCAGTTCCAGGTGTTGTCGTAAAGAATCATGGTCCGTTTGCATGGGGACGTACACCGGCAGGCGCTGTTTACAATGCAGTTGTTTTGGATAAGGTTGCAGAGATGGCATACAATACGATGACCTTAAACCCAAGAACCAAGCGTGTTCAGCAGTATCTGATTGATAAGCATTACTTCCGCAAGCACGGAGCCAATGCTTACTACGGACAGGGCAGCGAGGATCACTAAGTTTATATTTTATTTAAGAAGGAGAAATCTCACTTATGGAGATGGAAAGAACAATCAACCATTCTCAGGAGCAGGAAGAGGACGTGATTGACTTGATGGAGATCGCGCACCTTCTGCTTCACAAATGGAAGCTTCTGCTTGTGGCATTACTAGCAGGTGCAGTTCTCGGCGGCGCATATTGTGCCTTTATGCTAGAGACAACCTATCGTGCAGAGGCCAGCCTCTACATTACAAGTAACGAGTCACTCTTGTCCTTTTCGGATTTGCAGTTAAGCTCGGCACTGACAGAGGATTATGCCTATATTATTAAGAGCCGCACGGTTCTTGAGCGCGTCATCGATGAGCAGCAGTTAGACATGGATTATAAGGCGCTGGAGAAACTTGTGAGTGTCGCAAATCCAGATTCTAGCCATGTAATCCAGATTGCAGTTACAACAAGTGACCCACAGATGAGTCGAAACATTGCAAACTCATTACTAAATATCAGTGCTGATCAGATCAATCAGATTGTCGGAAACGGTATGCCGTCCGTCATCGATGAGTCTGTCATTCACTCAGTAGTTGAAGTAAAGCCAAGCATGAAAAAGTATTGTGCACTTGGTGCAATATTGGTATTTGTATTAGCAGCCGGTGTTTTGATCGTGCGTATGCTTATGGATACCACAATCAAGTCAGAGGATGACATTCAGCGTTATCTTGGTGTGCCTCTGTTATCCAGCATCCCGTATGCAAAGAATTTCGGAAAGGAGGCAAAGAAGTAATCAATGGAATCTATACCGAATTTAAATGAAGCAAGATTAAAGATGGTATATCCTCAGATTGCCGATCTTCCGTATGCGGCTCAGGAAGCAGTTAACATTTTAAGAGGAAACATCCAGTTAAGTGGAAATGGTATTCAGGTGATTGCAGTTACCAGTGCCCACAAGGAAGAGGGAAAATCTTCAGTGGCTATGCAGTTAGCAAAGAGCTTTGCCGCTTTGAATAAGACGGCAGTTTATGTAGACTGTGATATCCGTAAGTCCAAGACACTTCGCCGTTATCAGATTAACGAGCAGGTAGTGGGATTGACTGAGTATCTGTGCGGTGGCTGCCGACTGCAGGATATTGTATATCGAACCGATAATCCAAACCTGGATCTGGTCTTTACCGGAGCAGCCGCTCCAAATCCAAGTGAGCTTTTGTCCAGCTCTGTATTTGAGGAATTCTTAGAGGCATTGAAGGCCAACTACGATTATGTGATTGTCGATACACCGCCGATCAACGCAGTTATTGATGGTGCGATTGTTGCCAAGCGCTGTGACGGAACTGTTATGGTAGTTGAACAGGGTGTGACTGAGCGAGCTGAGGCGATGCGTATGAAGAGACAGCTCACCTATGCAGATGTGAAAATCATCGGAGCTGTTCTCAACAAGGTTGGCGCTAATCCAAATGGTTATGGCTACGGTTATGGTTATGGTTATGGCTATGGATATGGCTACGGAGCGGAAGCGGAAACCAACAAAAAAGGTAAAAAAGACAAGAGTAAGAAGAGACAATGAGTAGAGTAGAGAGTACACATCATACACACAGGCATCATCACAGCAGCAGAAGAAAGAAAAAGCAAAAAAAGATTCTGCTTGGTGTGATTGCCGCGGCAGTTGTGATTGGAACTGTGGCATTTGTTGTAACAAATAGGCTGCAGGAGCAAAAAAATTATCATGTTACCGGTGGAAATTCGGTTGACGTGGGTGCCGGATATCGTTATACTGAGTACAACGGTAAAAAATACCAGTATAACAACCGAATCACAACACTTCTGTATGCAGGTCTCGACTCATTTGATGAGTTAAAAGAGACAGCTGTCTATGGCGATAAGCCTAGAGCAGACAGCATTATGTTACTTGTACTCGATGAGACCGAAAAGAAGATGTCAGTTGTCGCAATCAATCGAGATACGATGACTGATGTCCATCGTTTCAGCAGAAGCGGTGAGGATCTAGGCACCTATGTAACCCATCTGGGCTATGCCTACACAAATGGAGACGGTGGTAAGGCCAGCTGTGAGAACTTAAAAGAGGCAGTTTCCAATCTGATTGGTGGACTTCCGATCAGCGGCTATCTCGTGTCCAACCAGACTTCCATTCCGATGATCAATGATTTGGTTGGCGGTGTTACCGTTACCGTTCCAAATGACGATCTGGCAGCACAATATCCAGAGCTGACAGCTGGCGCAGTTGTGAAGTTAGACGATTCCAATGTCCGCGCCTATGTTCAGCAGCGAGATACGGCTGTCAATTTCAGTAATGAAGGTCGTATTGAGAGACAGAAAAGCTTCGTCACATCCTTTATGGATGCGTTTGGCACCCTTGTGGAAGAGGATGCTTCCGGCGTGTGGAACAAGCTGGAAGACTTTGGAAATTATTTACAGACCGACATTACAAGAAATAAGTATCTATCCCTTGCAGATGCATTTTATAACACGACTCTTACATCGGACAGTTATTATATACTGGAGGGTGAGGATTCACTTGGAGAACTTCATGATGAGTTCTATTATGATGCAGATGCCCTGCAGGAATTGATAATAAAACTATTTTACCGGGAAGTATAAAAATAAAACAAACAAGTCGCTCGGTAAAAACACAAATCAACCCACCATAGTGGGCGAACCACTATTTTTTACATAGTGAGGA
>CAUCWU010000320.1 GCA_958446555.1 uncultured Lachnospiraceae bacterium
CCTTATTCACTCCGTGTAAACATATTGTGCGAGTGAATGGTATTCATTCTTAAAAATCCAGTGCAAGACGAATCAGTGCAATGTTACTTCTCTCAAGGACCAATGTCTCCTCATTTTCAAGCTGAAGTGTCACTGTTGTCTTGTCATATGCGTCAAGCAGCCCTGTATACTCCTTGCAGCCGTTCACTGCACGGAACAAACGAACCTCAACCTCTTCGCCGATGCTTCTTGCAAAATCCTTATCCTTCTTGAGCGGTCTTCCAAGACCTGGAGAGCTAACCTCTAAGATATAGCTTTCCTCGATACTGTCATCTGCATCCAGAATCGGATCGGCCTCACGGCTTACCACCTCACAGTCATCGACTGCAATGCCGCCTTCTTTGTCAATGTAGACACGCAGATACCAGCTTCCTGCCTCCTTGACGTACTCCACATCAACCAGTTCAAATCCATGCTTCTGTGTGATCGGCAAAAACAGATTTTCTGCATATGCTTCAATCTCTTCTTTTCTTCTCATACTCCTGCCCTTTCCCGCCGCAAGCTGGATTTTATCATCGCTGCAGCGCATCTGCCTGTTTTACGGTTCTTGTTATCTGGGTATTTACATAGAAAGAGTGGACTCGCAAGCCCACTCTTTACCATAAAAAACCTATATAACATATATAACATATATTTTCGTAAAGGTCAAGTAAAAATTTTATTCTCCAATTATGTTTACCACGCGAACCGGCTCGGTACTGTAATTATACTTACTGATTGTTACCTGTCCGAGTGACTGTGCTGCGTGTAAAATCTTGCCGTCACCAAGATACATAACGACATGATCGATGGTTCCAGTTGCATCGGCATAGAACAACAAATCTCCTGGCTTTGCCTCAGCAAGTGTGATTTGCGTTCCTCTTGTTGCCTGCTCTCTTGAGGTTCTTGGAAGTGAGAAGCCTGCACTTGCATAGCACTGCTGTACAAAGCTGGAGCAGTCAATTCCACCGGTCAAACTGGTACCGCCATAGACATAGGTCGTTCCAATATACTGCTCACCAAAGGTCAAAATCTGCTGGCGTGTTGGGGAACAATCAGCAATACTACTCCACGGAATTGCCTCTACCAGATAAAATCCAGTTTTTACATAGTCAGCATTGATATAACCGTATGTACTGTTGAAGGAGATTTTTAGCCAATCGCCATCTCTCTCCTCCACAACCTGTTTCTCACTTGCATTGAGTGTTGTCCAAACATCATACTCTAATCCAGGACCACTTCTGACGTTTAATTTTTCAGTTGTTACCTCAACCATCTGCATGCAGTGTTCCAGTGCAACCTGTTTTGCCTCATCACCAGTCACACAGTTTTCAGACCAGATATAACCGTCGATACCGCCAGATAAAATATGCCACCAACCATTTCCCAAATTCTCAACCAATTCACCGCCAGAATACTTGGTCAGCTTGCCGATAATCGTACCGTCTGTTGTCGGCTGATTTCGAACATTCAGATAGGTATTCACCTTTGAGGCAATAAACATATTGGTGTAATGGTTCCAGACATCCTCCCTTGGATCCTCATGCTTTTTAACCGATGTTGTTGACTTTGTTGCATTGACACTTTCTACTGGCTCGCTTGTGCCATCCTGTGTGTCTTCTTCTGCACTCTCTGCTACACTTTCCTGTATAGTTTCTGCTAAAGATGTCGGATCGCTTTCACTTTCATCAACTTCTTGTGCACTTTCACTGAGTGAAGCTTGACTCGTTATTTCTTCCTGCGATGTTTGAGTTTCGTTTTGCTCTTTTTTTCCTAAAAAGCCAAAACCGTTTGTCAAATGAAAAGCCGCAGCTGCCACTGCCGCAAGTACCCAAATTAGAATCACAACCACTAGAAGCTTTGCCAGACGCTTATTTCGACGACGCCGTCTTAATTCTTTTTCTTTGCGTCTTCGAAACTCGGTCATTCTAGGAGTTTCCTCATACTCTGGTCTGTTATTCTTCATGAATCTCACCTTTCTGATGCAATCTTTTGACTTCGTTAGCGAATCTGTTCTGGCTTTGCATCTCTCTTCTTCTTTGTAAGTTTGCTAAGGTCAATTTTCTTTCCATGTACTTCTGCAACTATTTTTTCTTTTGAATCAAGCCCTTCTGCGAAAATAACTTCTTCTCCATCTTCAAGTTTGATTGCTCTGGTTCCTGCTGCCGTCTTTTTCTGAAGCGGGACCTCGTCTATCGCAAATTTAATTGCATGCTTTTTATTCGTCACAACGGCAACCAATTCTTTTGATGCATCAAAGAGGGCCACTAATGAATCTCCCTCTCCAAGCTTCGTTGAGGTAATCATTTTTTTGATACTGATCAACTCAGTACCCGAGGTTTTCTTAATCAAACCATTCTTTGTGACAAACAGCAACTCTTTTTCTTTCAAATCTTCATCAGAGAAAATTGCAAGAATATTCTCATCGGCACTGCTATAATTACACAAATTGTCAATTGGCGCACCCTTATCTTTTACCTTGCCAAGCGGAATCGCATCGGCCTTTAGATAATGTAAGATACCTTCTTTTGTAAACACTGCCAAACGAGAATTGGTCTTGCACGGAACAAATCGCACATTCTCACTTCGAATCGTCTCCTCATTCTTATCAAAGAGTGCTCGATCTACTAGCTTTACATAGCCAAAACGGTTCATCACAAATACTACATCCGATACTTCTGCCGGTTCTTCCTCAAATACAGCAACTGCTGCATTGGTCACTTTCGTTCTTCTTGGCACCTGATAATGCTCACGGATGCTGTCAAGCTCTTTTTGAATCGCCTGATACATTGCCTTTTTGCTTCCTAAAATACGCTCGTAGGAGGCAATCTTTGCAATCGTCTTCTTGTGATCATCCTGAAGTGCCTCTAATTCAAGACCAATTAACTTGGATAAGCGAAGCTCTAAGATTGCCGTTGCCTGCGCATCGGTAAATGCTAGCTTTGCTGCCTGCTTGCGAGATTTTTCAGTGCGGAAATTGATGCCATCTGTGATACCCTCTGCCAGACAAGCCTTTGCCATCTTTAATGTCTTACTGCCTCGAATGATCTCAATAATCAGATCAATCAAATCAACTGCACGAATCAAACCTTCCTGAATCTCACGCTTGTTTCTTTCTTTCTCAAGCAAGCTTGTGTATTTTCTTGTGTTGATATCGACAAGGAAATTGATATGCTGAGTCAAGATTTCTTTTAAGCCAAGAACCTCTGGTCTTCCATCTACAATTGCAAGCATATTGACACCAAACGTATCCTCAAGCTTTGTCTTCTTGAAAAGACCAGCCAAAATACGCTCAGCATCGGCTCCCTTTTTCAGCTCAATCTCAATTCGAATGCCCTCTTTTGAAGACTGATTTGAGATATCGACAATATCCGGTAACTTTCTAGACTCAGCAAGTGCTGCCACATCACTCAAAAACTTTCCAATATTGGCACCGACCATTGTATACGGAATCTCGGTAATCACAATCTTATCGCGATCGCTCTTTCTCTTGCCGCGAACGATCTCAGCCTTTCCACGGATACGAATCTTACCGCGTCCAGTTTCATAAATCGAGAGAAGCTCATCCTTATTGGTGACAATACCGCCAGTTGGAAAATCTGGTCCTTCAATGATCTCTAACAGATCAGCAGTTGTCGCATTTGGAAAATCCATCAAAAGCTTTT
>CAUCWU010000321.1 GCA_958446555.1 uncultured Lachnospiraceae bacterium
CCAGTTGGATTTGATACCGATGTCAATGCGGCAGCTCTTGGTGAGGCAACTTGGGGCATTACAAAGGGACTGAAGAATAGTATTTACATTACAGTTGGAACTGGAATCGGTGCCGGTGTGATTGTAGATGGAAAGCTGCTTCACGGTATGCAGCATCCGGAAGGTGGACATATCTTAGTAACACCGCATCCAAATGATACTTACAAGGGAAAGTGTCCATATCACGGCAGATGTCTAGAGGGTATGGCAAGTGGCCCAGCAATAGAAGAGCGTTGGGGCAAAAAGGCTTATGAACTGTCTGACCAAAAGGAAGTTTGGGAGATGGAAGCCTACTATGTGGCACAGGGACTTGTGGATATGATCATGCTTCTCTCCCCGGAGCGCATCGTGCTTGGTGGTGGTGTTATGCATCAGACGCATGTGATGGATCTGATTCGCAAGGAGACGCTTCGCATGGTCAATCAGTATATCGACACAGAGGAACTTGCTGATATTGAAAATTATATTGTGCTTCCAAGCTTAAATGACAATCAAGGAATCCTGGGCTGTGCAAAGCTGGGAATGAATGCACTAGAGGCTGCAAAGTAATAGTTGAGTAAGCCAAGTAAATAATTACTAGATAGTAAAAGAAAATAATAAAAGAAAAAGGGTGATATAGGAACAGAAGTTTCTATATCACCTTTTTTGCGGAAAAATTACCACTCGCTTCCCATTCTGCTGAAGGCAAGCGTAATGCAGTCGATGCCAAGCAAAATTAAGTCAATACCGATTAAGTAGCTAAGTGAAACAATTGTGACGACTGGACGAATTAACATCAAAACACCGAGACACAGTCCGATGATGTTTGCAACCATCACAAAATAGTAGTGTCCCTTGCTGGTCCAGACACGGATCATCGGAAGCTGAGACAGTCTTGAGATGCAGTGTGCAATAAACCACATCGGGAAAAACAGAGCAAAGGCCCATTTGACAGCGCCTGGATAGACTAAAAGCATCAGTCCGGCGAGGACACTTAAGCTGCCCGAGATCAGAGAAATGGTCGGGGCAAAGCCCATATGCTCTTCTGTGCGGACATAAAAGACAATATCAAGAATGCCGACACAAAGTGCAATGAATCCAAAAAACATGACAAATCCAGACAACATGCTTTCTGGACGGACAAAGGAAAAAATACCAAGAATAATTAGTAAAATTCCTTCAATCAATTCAATCAAACCGAAACGAGAATGGTTTCTCATTACAGATCACCTCCTGACTGCACAGAAGTCTTTGCACCTCTCTGCAGAATTTCCATAAATTCTTCCCCGGTAATCGTTTCTTTTTCATACAGATAATTGGATAATTCATCGAGCTTACTGCGGTTATCAAGCAGAAGCTGTCTTGCCTTTTGGTGCTGCTTTTTGACAAGCTCAGTCACCTGACGGTCAATTTCTTTTTGCGTTTCAGCAGAGCAAGCAAGAGAAGCATCACCGCCAAGATACTGGTTGGTCACGGTTTCAAGTGCAACCATATCAAAGTCTTCACTCATACCGTAGCGAGTAATCATAGCACGGGCAAGCTTGGTTGCCTGTTCAATATCGTTTGATGCGCCGGTTGTGATCTGGTGGAAGACAACCTCCTCAGCAGCACGGCCACCGGTAAAGGTCGCAATCTTATTTTCAATCTCTTCTTTTGTCATCAAATATTTATCACCCTGCTCAACCTGCATGGTGTATCCGAGTGCACCGGAGGTACGAGGGATGATCGTGATCTTTTGAACTGGTGCAGAGTGGGATTGAAGTGCAGCCACAAGAGCATGACCAATTTCGTGGTATGCAACTACCTTTTTCTCCTGATCAGAGAGAACGGCATTTTTCTTTTGATAACCGGCAATGACAACCTCAACACTCTCCTCAAGGTCAGCCTCAGTGACGATAACTCTTCCCTGACGGACAGCGCGAAGAGCAGCCTCATTTACGATATTGGCAAGCTCAGCACCAGAAGCACCGGATGCCATTCGAGCGATCGTGTGGAAATCCACATCATCTGCTGGCTTAATCTTCTTTGCATGAACCTTAAGAATTGCCTCACGACCTTTTAAATCAGGAAGCTCAACAGGAACACGGCGATCAAAACGACCCGGACGAGTCAGTGCTGGGTCAAGAGATTCTGGGCGGTTTGTCGCAGCAAGAATGATAACACCATTATTTCCCTCAAAACCATCCATCTCAGTCAAAAGCTGATTTAATGTCTGCTCGCGCTCATCATTTCCGCCAACCTGACCGTCACGCTTTTTACCGATTGCATCAATCTCATCGATGAAGACGATACAAGGAGCCTTTTCTTTCGCCTGCTTGAACAGGTCACGAACCTTTGAAGCGCCCATGCCGACAAACATCTCAACAAACTCAGAACCAGAGATTGAGAAGAATGGAACACCAGATTCGCCGGCAACAGCCTTTGCAAGCATTGTCTTACCTGTTCCAGGAGGGCCTACAAGCAAAAGTCCCTTTGGCATAGAGGCACCGGCCTCGGTATATTTGGTCGGATTGTGAAGATAATCGACAATCTCAGCAAGATTTTCCTTCGCCTCGTCCTCACCGGCAACATCATCAAAATGAATTCCTTCGGTGGACTGAACATAGACTCTGGCATTGCTCTTTCCCATGCCAAAGGCCATCGAGTTTTTGCCACCGCCGGCCTGCTCTAACAGCTTCTTTCCTAAATACTGTCCAAGGACAACAAAGATGACCATTGGCAGGATGAAGGTCAACAGAAAGCTTGCGATGGGTGACATCGTTTTCTCAATATCCTTTGAGAAAATTGCACCAGACTCATACAGACGTTCCGTTAAATTTGGATCATCCATCACACCGGTTTTGTAGATGGTGTCCTCACTCTTATCTGTAAAGACAATCTGAGAATCCTCGACCTCAACTCGGCCGATGTTTTTCTTTTCAGTCATGCTCATGAAGGTTCCGTAGTCAACCTCAGTCACCTGCTGTGATAATAAAAGTGGTGAGATAAAGAAGTTGAATACAGCCAGTACGAGCAAGACAATCACATAGTAGTAAATCAGCGGTTTCTTTGGTGATTTTACTTCTTTCATGGCAGCTCTCCTTTTTGTAATATTGTTTGTAAAATTGCTAAGCGAAAAAATGGGTTAGCAATTTGTGAGCAGTGTGAATATCAATCTCACTTTTGTTGTTGAATGATCACTTGCTCTTTGCTTGCAGCTTCCTTTTGCTCTTTGATTGCTTTTAATGAGAGAAGCAGAGCACGGTCGGCAGACAAAATTGCAAAGTCTAGTGCATATTCGGCAAGTAATGCAGTATTTTCTGCATTTTCATTCCACGTTGCATTGGGATCATTCTCGGCGGCATCGTGCATTTGTTTCTGTACATCGTTATACATCGAGATCAAGGCTTGAATTTTAGGCACCTTGCACTCTTGTAAGCGGTAGCGAATTGCACTTTGTTCAAGATTATATTCCTCGGTCAGTGCATGCAATTCTCCACTGAGTGTGGTGAGATTGGAAGTTTCTCCATCTTCAATTTGATCGTGAAGTCGGCGAAGCTTTTCGTCAAGTTCAATCATTTTGGCAGCAAACATAGGGCGTGCCTCCTTTCTGTAACACTAGTTTCAGTTGATGATTTTATTATAGAAAGAAGGGCAAACCAAAACAATAGT
>CAUCWU010000322.1 GCA_958446555.1 uncultured Lachnospiraceae bacterium
GGATCTTGCCCATCTCGTCGTAGCCGTACAGTCTCTCTACATACTTTTTGCGGTCTCTCAAAAAACTGAGAAGAACTTCTCTAAGTTCATCTAATCCAGTTCCGTCCTTGACGGAGATTTCGATTGTTCGGTCTGCCTGCATATCACGAACAAGTAACGCTTTTTCCTCATCTGACAACAAATCCTGCTTGTTCATCAGCGTAAAGATTGGCTTTCCCTCTACACCTAAATCCTTTAATGTATCGTAGACCACCTGCATCTGCGCTTCATGCTCTGGATTGGAAATATCGACAACATGGATAATCAGATCCGCATACTTTGCCTCCTCTAGTGTACTTCGGAACGCATCAATCAAGTTATGTGGCAGCTTATCGATAAAACCTACGGTGTCGGTCATTAAAAGTGGCTCATCATTGCCAAGATTCAAAAGTCTTGTTGTCGGATCAAGTGTTGCAAACAACTTATTCTCTGCTAAGACATCTGAGCCTGTCAGCTTATTTAATAGACTTGACTTTCCAGCATTCGTATAACCAACAATTGCAGCCACAGGAATATGCGTATCGGTTCTTCTTTTTCTTGTCACCTCTCTGGTGCGCTTTACCTGCTCAAGCTCAGCCTTTAGCTGTCCAATTCGCTGATGAATCAAACGTCTGTCTGTCTCAAGCTTACTCTCGCCCGGTCCTCTTGTTCCGATACCACCACCAAGTCTTGACATCGCTTGACCCATTCCGGTCAAACGATTGGCACGGTAGCGAAGCTGAGCCAGCTCTACCTGAATTTTTCCCTCGCTGCTTCGTGCGCGCGCCGCAAAAATATCCAAAATAACCATGGTTCGGTCAAGTACGCGAAGATCCAACTCCTGCTCTAAATTTTTCATCTGAGCAGGCGTCAACTCATCATCACAGACAATGCCATCGGCATCAAGCTGTGCGGCAAGTGCGCGAATTTCCTCGATCTTTCCTTTTCCGACATAGGTAGCCGAAATTGGATGATCCAAATTTTGATAGATAGAGCCGACGGCCTCACCGCCGGCTGTATCTACTAAAAGGGCAAGCTCCTCAAGAGATGCCTTCACTCTGTTCTCCTCTGCCGTATTTACGGCAACCAAGAGCAGACGCTCTTTTTTCTGTGCTGTTTCGATCATAAATGAAACCTTTCTATATTCGTTTACAAATATCTTACGCAGACTGCCAAGTTTACCACTAGGCTTCGAATGATGGCTTTGTTACCAAGTTTATCGAATGTCTGCTTTTTTCTGCAATTCTCTTTCCTTATCCCTCTTCAAGATATCCCTCATAATGAATAGGTACGCGATCCACAGAAAGATTCCTGCTGTCACCCATGCACTTGCATTGGCTACGCAGATTCCTGTGTAGCTCATTGCTCTTGCTGCTATGAAGGCGAAGACACTTCTGCTGACAAGCTCTACGACACCGCCAAGTGTCGGGAATAGCGCGTATCCACAGCCTTGAAGAACATTTCGATAAATAAAGATCATGCCAAGTGGGATAAAGCAAAGTCCACAGATTTGAATGTACCCGCGCACATATCCGATTACTTCTGTTAAATCACCGTCAAAGAACAGTGATGTCATAAATGGAAGGATTGCTAAAACAACAAAGTAAATTACAACTGCATAGCCACAGCTAAGTACCATTGCTGTCTTCTGTCCCTTGCGGATACGGTCAGTTGAATGGATTCCCCAGTTTTGTGCACTGTAGGTTGCCATTGTCATGCCCATTGCCTGGAATGCCTGTGTTACCAGCTGCTCTACCTTGCAGGCTGCCGTATAGGATGCGACAACAGTAGATCCAAGTAAATTCAATGCTGCCTGCAAAATCATTGTTCCGATTGCAGTGATTGAAAACTGCAATGCCATTGGAATACCGATATTTAACTGAATTCTTGCGCCGATTGGATCGAGCTTGAAATGTTCCTTCTTTAACTTCAGTATATCCACCTTTGTAAGTAAGAATACCAGACACAGAATACCAGAGACACCCTGAGAAATAACAGTTGCAATTGCTGCTCCTGCTACACCCATGGATAAGCCCATGATAAAGAACAAGTCCAAAACTACATTTAATAGTGCCGATAAAATCAGAAAATACAGCGGCACTTTGCTGTTTCCAACTGCACGCAGAATACTTGCAGTCAAATTGTAAAGTGTTGTGAAGATAATTCCAGCGCAAATGATGACAATGTAATCTTTTGCCATATCGAAAATATCTTCTGGTGTCTGCATGATGCGAAGCAGCCAGTCCATGCCAAGAAGGCTGAGTACAGTCATAATTACAGTTACAATCAGACCAAGTACAAATGCATTTCCTACGCTCTTTCGAAGTCCCTCATAGTCGCCTGCCCCGTATCTTTGTGAGGACAATACGGTAAAACCAGTTGTCAGTCCATTCATAAATCCAAGAATGAAGAAGACAATCGTTCCGGTTGCTCCTACGGCAGCTAGCGCATTAGATCCGACACCTTTTCCTACAATGATCGTATCGACCATGTTGTAGAGCTGCTGGAATAAGCAGCCAAGCAGTACCGGAATCAAAAACTTTAAGATCAGCTTTAATGGGCTGCCTTTCGTCATATCAAGATTCATAGTGTCCCTCTTTTTTTATTTATTGTTTTCTTACTATACTTCTTCTACCACAAAGCCCCATGGCGCAAGTGTCAGACGATCCTTTTTCAAACTAACACCCTGCTCCTTTAGCACTCTTGATGCCTTTGGTGCCTCTTTTGGCAGTTTGATACTCTGCTCTTTTCCAGAGTAATTAAACAGGTAGCGGACTGTCTTTCCATCCTGATTTTGTCCCTCTTTCACAATCACTGGGAAGGAAAGCTCCTGCTTCCAGCCAAAGAGTCCTGCTTCCTTTAAAATTCTGCCAATGAGTTTCTTTATGTACTCAGCACTTGTCATACAAGCCAGATAATAGCAATGTCCACTGCCCCAACTGTTTTCTGTCACAGCTGCGTATTCCTTCCATATATAATGATCATAATGAGAAAGTACCTTGGCAGTCGTTGGCTGAACAAGCTCCATAAAATTTTGTGCCTGTAATACTTCCTTTGACAAGCCAAATGTTTCTCCAAAAAGTCCGACATTCTTCGGTGCAGTAAATTGATCATAGCCGACACCCATGCACTCAGAAAGTCCTGCCGGCTGACGATCACAATTTACCTTCACATGCTCATCGGTAAAGCCAGTCTTAAAGGTTGCAACGAGTGTGCCGCCATTTGCTGCAAATGCAGACAAGCGCTCGTAAACCTCCTTTGGCGCACTGTAGAGAGCCGGAACAAAAATGATCTTATATTGATCCAAATTTTCCTCATTTGTCCAGATGATATCACACTCTGCATTTTGTTCATAGAGCGCATCATAGAGCCAGCGCACAACATCGTTATAGGATACACCACCTGGAATTCCAAACCATTTGAGCGCAGTTAGTGCCTCATTGCTGACCATGATTGCAATCTTATTGTTCTTCTTTAAATGAATCAGCTTGTCACTGAGCGCTGCAAAAGAGTTACCAATCTGGCTCACCTCTTTGTAGATTGCATTTTCCTGCAAATCATGGCTCAAGATACCCTTCCAGTAGGTTTCACAGGCATTGTGAAGTGAATGCCAATGCCAATACATAACACTGTCAGCTCCACTTGCCAA
>CAUCWU010000323.1 GCA_958446555.1 uncultured Lachnospiraceae bacterium
TTTCTCGTATGCTGCAATTGCATCGTCATCATATTCGCTATAATCCATTAACGTATACGAAGTAATTTCAATTCCATACTCCTCTGGATGTTCTAGATAAAAATGAATCTGAAATGGATTTTCACTGACCCAATCTGCGTAAATCTGATCCAGATAGGCATCAAATTCAGCTTGGGTATCCTGCTCAGATGTTGCCGCCGGCACATACTGCATACACTGTAATAAAAGACTTCCAGCAAGCGCTACAATAATTTGTTTTCTTTTCATTGAATATTTCCTCTTTTTTTGACAATTCGTAACTTGTCATTTATTGGCATCCCACAACTGATTCAACAGCGATGATTTTTACTTAGACTCTTGAATCATTAAGATTGCTGCTAAATTTCCTCTCTGCGCACCCATAATTCGGTGTGAATACAAAAGATTGGGATTACATCTGGTGCAGATATCGGTAACACTGATTTGCTGCTTTGGGATACCTGCCTCCTCTAAAATGATGTGGTTTGCCTTCCACAAATCAAGAAAGCTTCGATCCTTTTCTCCTGGATGGCAAATTTCTTGCATCTGCGCTTTCGTAAATGTCTGTGAAAATTCAGCTACCACCTCTGGACCCACCTCAAAGCAGTCGCCGCAAATACTTGGTCCAACAACGGCAATCACATCTTTTGGATCAGTTCCAAATGCCTCGTGCATTGCTTGAAGTGTTTTCTCTCCCATTCGATTCACAGTTCCTCTCCAGCCCGAATGCGACAATCCAATTGCCTTATTTTTCAGATCGGCAAAATAAAGCGGCACACAGTCAGCATAAAAGGTTACAAGTGGAAGTCCTGGTTCATTTGTAATTAAACCGTCCACATCCGTATAGTCCCGCTCACGAACGGTTCCTTTTCCTGCATCCTCGCTTGTCACACGTCGTACATTGGTTGTATGGGTCTGATGTGACAATACCACTTTTTTCCAGTCAAAGCCAACTGCCTCGCCAAGTCTTTTATAATTTTCTGCGACAATCTCGTTTGCTTCTCCACGGCCAAAGCCCAGATTCATAGACGCAAAGCAGCCATGACTCACACCGCCAAGTCTCGTAGAAAAGGCATGCGTCAGCCATGACTGCTTCTTTAATGAATCAAATTCTAGATAGGAAACTCCATTTCTCTCAACTAACTTTGGATCTGCTTTCGTACCTTTTCGAATGATATTCATTCTCTTCTCCTTTTTAGGTGTAGTTCATTTAATACTTGCGAATTGCTTAACCCTCTTACAGCTCTTGCAATTCTAAAACTTATTCAGATAAAAATGCATTCCGTACCAGACGAATTTCGTCTGCCAAAATTCCAACTGCATCAAATCGGCATGCCATTTGCTGACAACTGGGATGCGTGAGCAGATAATACTGGGCAGTATGAATAATCTTTCTTTGTTTTCTCAAATCGACGGCCTCTAAGGGATCTCCTGCTTTACTGTTTTTTCGGTATTTTACTTCAATAAAGCACAGATACTCCCTGTCAATTCCAATCAGGTCAATCTCCCCGATTCGGCATCTGAAATTCTGCTCAATTATTTGATACCCCTGTTTTTTCAAATAAGCTGCTGCCTCTGCTTCATACGCACTTCCGATTTTGCGTTTGTTCAATCCACTTCTCCCTGCCAAAAAGCACTGATAAAGGTTCTTCTGTGGATCGGCACAGGTCCTTTTGTTTTTAATGTCTCAATATGGGCCGCACTTCCGTAGCCCTTATTCTCCGAGAAGCCATAGCCCGGATAAATTCGGTCATACTCACGCATGATTCGATCTCTCGTTACCTTTGCAATGATGCTTGCCGCTGCAATCGAATAACACTTGGCATCCCCTTTAATGATTGGTGTCTGAGGCACTGTGATTTTCGGAATCGTTACCGCATCTGCTAAGACGTGTCCAAGCGGCATTGTCAGCTGATCAATTGCTTCACGCATCGCCTCATAGGTTGCCTGCAAAATATTGATCTCATCAATTCGCTTTGCATCGACAATGCCAACACCGAACGATACTGCTTCCTTTAAAATCTGCTCATAAAGCTGTTCTCTTTTTTTCTCGGAAACCTGCTTCGAATCGTTCACATACGGAATCTTTCCATCACGCGGCATAATTACCGCTGCAGCCACAACCGGTCCTGCAAGAGGGCCACGACCTGCCTCATCAATTCCACAGTAAATTGTGTTGCCTGCAAGCCCACGCTCAAAATCGATCATCCTCTGAACACGCTCAAGTTCTTCTTTTTCCTTCTCCAAGCGTTTCATAGTCTTTGCCGCTAGCTGCTGCACACTTTTTCTTGGGTCTGTCTTTAGACTGTGGCAAAGCGCAATTAGCGCATCACCACTGCAATTTTGAAGTTCCTGCGCAATCGCAGAGACTGACTTTTGTTTCCCATCCATATTCTTTTTCTCTTTCGTCTGTTTTCTCTTTAGAATGATACGGATTGCCAAGTAACAGAGCAATTTGTCGTTATCAAATGATTTTTCTTAATTGTTCGGCTTTTCGAGCGAAACCTTTCCGATTCTACCACTTCTAAAATCATCGGTAATCTGAGCTGATACCTTATCAAAATCTGGCTCTGCTCCTCTCTTTAGACAACCTCTCTGTCTGGCAATACTCTCCATCCACTGAACAATCACATTCACCTGCTCATCCTCTGCCTGTGGAAGCGCACCATAGCGAGCCTCAAACAGCTCTGGATAATTGACATGTCCATAGGACAACAGATGATAGGCAATCTCCTGCATATTTAACACTTCATCGCTGATAGAACCGACACATGCTAACTTCATGCCAATCGCCTCATCATCAAATTTCGGCCACAAAATACCAGGTGTGTCAAGAAGCTCAAGCTGCTTGTCAATCTTAATCCACTGATTTCCGCGTGTTACACCCGGCTTATTTCCAGTCTTTGCTGCAGTCTTTCCTGCAAGTGAATTGATAAATGTTGATTTTCCGACATTCGGAATACCAACAACCATTGCACGGATTGGGCGATTTAGAATGCCCTTTCTCTTATCGCGCTCAATTTTTTCCTGACAGGCGATCTTCACGCCGTCCACAACTGCCTTCTTAAAATTTGTTTTTCTTGCATCCAGACGGATTGGCGTAATGCCTTTCTTTCTAAAATAGTCCATCCAGGCAAGTGTTGCCTGATCGTCTGCCAAATCTGCCTTATTTAAAAAGATCATTCTTGCTTTTCCGGCTGCAAGCTTATCGATGTCTGGATTTCTTCCTGCCAAAGGCGCTCTCGCATCGGTCAACTCCATAACCAAATCGACAAGCTTTAAATCCTCCTGCATCGCACGACGCGCCTTTGTCATATGTCCCGGATACCATTGTATCTGCATAGTTTATCAAACCTTTCTAACTGTCTATCTTCTTGTATTCTATTCTATTATGCCTGCGAATTGCTTTACCTATATGTAACTTTCACAATTCGAAACGCATTTATATTCTCATATTTAAGTATACCTCTTTTTCTTCATTTCGGTCAATCATTTCTCAAAGAAACCGAAACGAAAGAAGTGATGTACCTGCAAACCAAACCTTTCCAATGATTTGCTCTTTTGATACCATTCCTATATCAGCAGATCGGCTGTCCTCACTGTAGACAGCATGATCTCCCAGTACAAAATATTCGTTCT
>CAUCWU010000324.1 GCA_958446555.1 uncultured Lachnospiraceae bacterium
TACATGCGGTTTTATAGATAAAGCAAAAGAAGAAGCAATAAATACTATTTTAGACTTTCCCACTCCGATTTGCAAGCAAAAGGGCGTATTACTACTAAGCCCCTTCGGTGCAATATAAAAAGGCGCGCACCTTGCGGTACGCGCCTTAAAAATTTTATTAAATGATTAGAAATCTACTTCCTCATCGTAGTAGCAGCACTTTAACAGCTTTGCCATCTGCTCTGGGTTAATGCTTCTTGGATTGGATCCTGTACAAGCATCACCTACTGCAAGCTCTGCAACTGTTGGCAGCTTCTCCATAAATTCTTTCTCGTCGATGATTCCGCCCTCATAATCCTTGATGCAGGTCGGGATATCAAGCTGCTTGTTCATGTTCTGGATATGAGCGATCAGTGCATCTACAAGCTCTGCATCGGTGCTTCCCTCTAAGTGAAGGAATCTTGCGATATTTGCATATCTTACCTGTGCTTCTGGCTCTGCTGCGTTGAAGCGGATAACCTTTGGCAGGTACATTGCGTTTGCACATCCATGAACGATATGTCCGCCGCTGTAAGCTGCACCAGTCTTATGTGCCATGGAGTGAACGATTCCAAGCAATGCGTTAGAGAATGCCATACCAGCCAGACACTGTGCATCATGCATCTTTGCACGAGCGTTCATATCTCCATTGTAGGACGGGATTAAGTACTCACTGATTAATTCGATTGCATGCAGTGCAAGCGGATCGGTATACTCGCAGTGAAGAGTAGAAACATATGCCTCGATTGCATGAGTCATAGCATCCATACCTGTATGTGCAGTCAGCTTCTTTGGCATGGTCTCTGCTAACTCTGGATCTACGATAGCTACATCTGGAGTGATGTTGAAGTCTGCTAACGGATATTTAATACCCTTCTTGTAATCGGTGATAACGGAGAATGCTGTTACCTCGGTAGCAGTACCTGATGTAGATGGGATTGCACAGAACTTAGCCT
The DNA here is from genome assembly GCA_958446555.1 of uncultured Lachnospiraceae bacterium. Lineage (GTDB taxonomy): Bacteria > Bacillota > Clostridia > Lachnospirales > Lachnospiraceae > Anthropogastromicrobium. The sequence continues at coordinate 975 of CAUCWU010000324.1, forward strand.
TTGTACGAAGTGTCGGGAAGTTAAACGGAATGCACAGATCCTCAAATGTAACATTTGGATACTCATAGAATGCCCACATAGCCTTCGCTGCATCGATTGGAGATCCAGTCTGGTCCAAACTCGGTCATTGCTGCTGCACCCTTCATGACAGTATCCACTGATGGGTCTGGCTCTACACCCTCAAACAGCTGAACCTCCATACCTGCCTCCTTAAGATAGGAAACAACCTTATCCAGAAAACCGAAACGCTTCATAGAACCACCGCCAACAACGACGATTGCCTTCTTTCCTTTCAGCGTCTTTAATGCTTCAAGTGCTCCCTTGCCATGATACAGATCTCTTGGTAATGTAAATCTTGCCATGATAATTCTTCCTTTCTATTCTGGTCTGTCTAACTTCAGCCAGTTTTTATTAAATGATATATTTTTATTCTATCCTGCTTTTTGCAAGACTTCGTTTGTTAATTATCAAACAAAGTAACTTTATCACATTTATCTGAAATAATCAAGCATTTTTTTGTAAATTTTCCAAGATTTTTTTGTATAAAAAGATCTGCTCATCCGTTTTTTTCAACAGATGAGCAGATCTTACTACTCGTTTAATAATTTTACTAAAATCTCGTTTACAGCTGTTGGATTTGCCTTGCCTTTCATGGCCTTCATAGTCTGTCCAACTAAGAAGCCGATAGCCTTTTGCTTTCCTGCTTTATAGTCTGCTACTGACTGTGGATTTGCGGCAATGACCTCCTCTACTGTTTTCTGCAGTGCATCTGTATCACTTACCATACCAAGACCATGCTCTTTTACATAGCTCTCTGGCTCAATGTCATCTGCAAAAATCTTTTCAAAAACTTCCTTTGCAATTGTCTGGTTAATTGTTTTTTTCTCAACAAGTGCAATCAGCATAGCCAAATGCTTCGGTGAAAAATCAAGCTCATCAGGATCCATCATCTGCTCTTTTAAAAGACGCATCGTTTCTGTCATCAGCCAATTTGATACCTTCTTTGGCGCTGCACCAAGAGCAACAGTCTGCTCAAAAATATCAGCCATACGCTTAGAACCTGTGATAATATCAGCATCATAATCCGGTATCTCGTATTCTTCCTTATAGCGTGCCATCTTTTCATCACGAAGCTCTGGCTGAGATGATTTTAACTGTTTAATCCACTCATCTGGAATCTGAAGCGGAGGAAGATCTGGTTCTGGGAAATAGCGATAATCCTGCGCATCCTCCTTCGAACGCATTGGATAGGAATATTCCTTATTGTCATCCCAGCGTCTCGTCTCCTGAACAACACTCTTGCCTTCTTCAATAAGCTCAATCTGACGCGCTCTCTCCGATTCAATGGCACGCGCAATAGCCTTAAATGAATTTAAATTCTTCATTTCGGTACGTGTTCCAAATTTCTCTGCACCAACAGGGCGAACAGACAAGTTGACATCAGCACGCATAGAACCTTCCTGAAGCTTACAGTCTGAAGCACCAAGATATTGAATAATCAGGCGAAGCTTTTCAAGATATGCAATAACTTCATCAGCACTTCTCATATCTGGCTCAGAAACAATCTCTATAAGCGGCACACCTGAACGGTTATAGTCTACTAATGAGACATCCTCCCACTCATCATGAACAAGCTTTCCTGCATCTTCCTCCATATGGATCTCATGGATACGTACAATCTTTTTCTGACCGTTTACATCTATCTTGATTCCGCCATCATGACATATCGGATAATACAGCTGAGAAATCTGATAGTTCTGCGGATTATCTGGATAAAAATAGTTTTTACGATCAAACTTGCAATACTGATTGATCTGACAATTAGTTGCCAGTCCAACTGCCATTGCATACTCAACAACCTGCTTGTTTAATACAGGAAGAGAACCTGGAAGTCCAGTGCAGACAGGACATGTATGGCTGTTTGGAGCACCTCCAAATGCGGTGGAGCAGCCGCAGAAAATTTTTGTTTTTGTTGCCAGCTCCACATGAACCTCAAGACCGATCACGGTTTCATACTGTGCCATCACGCTTCCTCCTCTCTTGCCTTTTCATACGCAAAACCTGCGCGAAGCAATGTTTTTTCCTGGAAACAGCCGCCAAGAAGCTGCATTCCAATTGGAAGACCCTTATTGTCTTTTCCGCACGGGATTGACAAACCTGGGATTCCGGCAAGATTTGCAGATATTGTATAAATATCACTTAAATACATCTTGATAGGATCCTGTAAGCTGCTGCCTAAAAGCGGTGCAGTAGTTGGTGCTGCCGGTGCCAGAATAATATCATATTTTTCAAATGCCTTATCAAACTCCTGCTTGATAAGTGCTTTTGTCTTTAATGCCTTTAAATAATAAGCATCATAATAGCCTGAGCTTAAAACAAAGGAACCTAACATGATACGGCGCTTTACCTCTGAACCGAAGCCTTCAGAACGTGTCTTTTTGTACATGCTGTGAAGATCACCATATTCTTTTGTGCGGTAGCCGTACTTTACACCATCAAAACGCTCAAGGTTTGAGCTAGCCTCTGCCGATGCTATGATATAGTATGCCGGAATTGCATATTGAACAAGACCTAAATCGAACTCCTCCACAATAACTCCCATACGCTTAAAGGTTTCTGCTGCCTTAAAAATTGCTGCCTTTACTTCGCTGTCAAGACCATCGCCAAAATA
>CAUCWU010000325.1 GCA_958446555.1 uncultured Lachnospiraceae bacterium
GCCGATCCGTGAGAATGAAAAGTTCGTCGGCTTTGTCAATGTTGTAAAGATGAAGGGCCGCCGTTTTATTGATGATACAAGTGAGTACGAAGAGTGCGAGATCCCGGATTACATGGATAAGCACTTAAACATCAGCCGTGATGCACTTGTAGAGGCTGTTGCCGATACCAGTGAGGAGTTGATGGAGCGCTATTTTGCAGGTGAGGAATTTACCTATGAGGAAGTTTCCACTGCACTTAGAACCCACGTTATGGACTGTCAGATCGTTCCGGTATTGGTTGGATCTGGTGTTCATAATCAGGGTACCAGCATGTTGATGAATGTAATTAAGAAGTATTTCCCATCACCAGAGTACACAGTAAACAATGGTAAGGAAACCTCCACTGGAGAGCTTGTTATGGTTAAGTGTGATCAGAATAAGCATCTGTCAGCAAAGGTATTCAAGACTGTAGTCGATCCGTTTATTGGAAAGTATTCCTTATTAAAGATCGTAACTGGTACATTGAAGGCTGGCGATACCATTTATAATGTAAATAAGGGCACAGAGGATCGCGCATCTAAACTGTATCTGCTTCGCGGCAAGGAAACAATTGAGGTTCCAGAGCTTCACGCAGGTGATATCGGTGCACTTGCAAAGATCGACAAGATCTCCACAGGTGACACCATCTCCACAAAGGGTGCTACTCTTGTCTATGATGGCCCACAGCTAAGTAAGCCGTATACATGCAAGGCATACCGTGCAAAGAATAAGTCCGATGAGGATAAGATTAACGGCGCACTGGCTCGTATGATTGAGGAAGATCAGACACTCAGACTTGAGAATGATGTTGAAAATCATCAGACGTTAATCTATGGTATCGGTGATCAGCAGCTTGACGTGGTTGCAAGCCGTATCTTAAATCGTTATAAGGTTGAGATTGAGCTGTACCGTCCGAAGGTAGCATACCGCGAGACCCTCAGAAAGAAGGTTCAGGTACAGGGTAAGTATAAGAAGCAGACTGGTGGTAGTGGTCAGTATGGCGATGTTCATATGATCTTTGAGCCGTCAGGCGATTTGGATACACCATATATCTTCGAAGAGAGAGTAGTCGGCGGCGCTGTTCCGAAGAACTACTTCCCAGCAGTAGAAAAGGGTATTCAGGAATCTGTATTAAAGGGTACGTTAGCAGGCTATCCGGTAGTTGGCTTAAAGGCAACACTTGTCGATGGTTCCTATCATCCGGTAGATTCCTCTGAGCTTGCATTCAAGATGGCAGCAATTCTTGCTTATAAGAAGGGCTTTGCAGAGGCAAATCCGACAATCTTAGAGCCGATCGTATCTGTATCCATCACCGTTCCGGATGAGTTAGTCGGCGATGTTATGGGTGATCTGAACAAGCGTCGTGGTAGAGTGCTTGGTATGGATCATGTAGCAGGTGGCAAGCAGATGGTAACAGCAGATGTGCCAATGGCAGAGATGTATGGCTATTCTACAGATCTTCGTGCAATGTCTGGTGGTATGGGCGAGTTCTCCTATGAGTTTGCAAGATATGAGCAGGCACCGCAGGATGTCCAGAAGAAGATTATTGAGGCAGCTGAAAAGGACGACTAAAAAAATATAAGAATTTTGAAAGGAAAGAGGGGGTTGACAACCCCCTCTTTTCTATGTTATGGTAAGAAACGTAAAAAAGTATCAAATCTAGCGTAACAGGATCACGCACAGATGATACAAGATGCAATGATGAGGAATAGTAAGCAGAGGAAAGCTACAGAGAGCTGCCGGTTGGTGAAAGGCAGTAGCAAAAGCCTGCCGAACTGGCCTTTGAGCACCGGCAGGGAAATGTTTTTAGCAGAGTAGTTGGCGGCGGGTCTTCCCGTTACAGAAGTTGAGGGCAAGGCAGGCATCTGCTTTGAAATAGAGTGGTACCGCGAAGTCTTTTCGTCTCTATACAAAGAGAAAGAAAGGGCTCTTTTTTTTCAGAAAAGAGACCCGGAAAGGAAACACAAAACACAATGAACAAGAATTACGATCCAAAAGAAATTGAAGCAAAGTGGCAAAAGGTCTGGGCAGATGAGAAGGCCTTTGCAGCAACTGATGATTACACGAAGCCAAAGTATTATGCTTTGGTTGAGTTCCCATATCCGTCAGGACAGGGACTTCATGTAGGTCATCCGCGTCCGTACACCGCTCTGGATATCGTTGCCAGAAAGAGAAGATTACAGGGCTACAATGTACTGTATCCGATGGGTTGGGATGCATTTGGTCTTCCGACTGAGAACTATGCAATCAAGAATCATATTCATCCAAAGATCGTTACCCATAACAACGTAGCACGTTTCAAGAATCAGCTGCAGTCTTTGGGATATTCCTTTGACTGGGATAGAGAGATCAACACAACTGATCCAAATTATTATCATTGGACCCAGTGGATTTTCTTAAAGCTGTACAAGGCAGGACTGGCATACAAGTCTGAGATGCCGGTTAACTGGTGTACTTCCTGTAAGGTAGGTCTTGCAAACGAGGAGGTTGTAAACGGCGTTTGTGAGCGTTGTGGAAGTCCGGTTGTTCGTAAGATGAAGAGCCAGTGGATGTTAAAGATTACCGAATATGCAGATAAGCTGATCGATGGTCTTGACAGCGTTGATTATGTTGAGAAGGTAAAGGTTTCTCAGAGAAACTGGATTGGCCGTTCAAATGGTGCAGAGGTTGATTTTGCAATCGCTGGTGCAGATGATAAGCTTCGCATCTATACAACACGCCCGGATACTTTGTTTGGTGTAACATATATGGTAGTATCCCCGGAGCATCCATATCTTGATAAGTATAAGGATCAGATTTCCAACTGGGATGAGATTGTTGCATACCGTGAGGAAGCAGCAAAGAAGTCTGACTTCGAGCGTTCTGAGCTGGCAAAGGATAAGACTGGTGTTGAGATCAATGGCTTAAAGGCAGTTAATCCGGTAAATAAAAAAGAAATCCCGATCTGGGTTTCTGATTATGTACTGATGAGCTATGGTACTGGTGCAATCATGGCAGTTCCGGCTCATGATGAGAGAGACTGGGCATTTGCAAAGAAGTTTAACCTTCCAATCGTTGAGGTTGTAGCAGGCGGAGATGTTCAGAATGCTGCATTTACTGATGTTCAGACAGGAACACTTGTAAACTCAGGATTCCTTGATGGACTTGAGGTTGCTGATGCAAAGAAGAAGATTGTTGAGTATCTCGAAGAGAATAAGATTGGTACACCAAAGAAAAACTATAAGTTAAGAGACTGGGTATTCTCCAGACAGCGTTATTGGGGTGAGCCGATCCCGATCGTAAAGTGTGAAAAGTGTGGATACGTTCCGTTATCAGAGGACGAGCTGCCACTTGAGCTTCCAGATGTAGAAAGCTATATGCCGACCGACAATGGTGAGTCTCCACTGGCTGCAATGACCGATTGGGTAAACACCACCTGCCCATGCTGTGGTGGTCCGGCAAAGAGAGAGACCGATACCATGCCTCAGTGGGCTGGTTCTTCCTGGTATTTCCTTCGCTACACCGATCCGCACAACAACGAGGCACTGGCAAGCAAGGAAGCAATGAAGTATTGGCTGCCAGTTGACTGGTACAACGGCGGTATGGAGCATACCACACTGCATCTTCTGTATT
>CAUCWU010000326.1 GCA_958446555.1 uncultured Lachnospiraceae bacterium
ATATTGATTTATTTTTTATGCCGCATTCATCCCCGCCCGACTATGTCGGACGAGGATGAATGCGGAGAACTGGATAAAGCCCCCCCCGGCACACTCCATTCGGATTGTGTCGGGGGGCTTTGCACAAGCTGTACGATAAACTTATTTAGTGTTTTTTTAGATTACACCTCTGCGATTACCTCAACCTCGCACAGAGCACCCTTAGGCAGAACTGCCTGTACACAGGAACGAGCTGGCTTGCTGTTCGGGAAATACTCGGCGTATACTTCATTGAAGTTGCCAAATTCCTTCATATCAGCGATGAAGCAGGTTGTCTTTACAACATTGTCAAAGCTTGCGCCTGCATTCTCAAGAAGAGCCTTTACGTTCTCCATAACCTGCTTTGCCTGCTCTGCAACTGTAGTTCCTACCAAAGCGCCAGTAGCTGGATCAAGTCCGATCTGACCGGAGCAGAAAAGAAGATTTCCAGTTTTTACTGCCTGACTGTATGGGCCGACTGCTGCCGGTGCCTTATCTGTATGCATGATTTCCATAATAAATAGACCTCCTAGAAATTTTTAAGATGCCAGATTGCAAGATAGTGGAACAATTTGGTGGCATCCAAACGTCATTATCATTATAAGCGCTAGCGAATCATTTGTAAACCTGCAAAAAAAATGAAGTTTTTCTAAAATAGGAGTCTGGCGCTTGAAGAAACAAATTTGCGATGTTACAATGATTTTATAATATCAGAGTTGCGTAGCAACGTAGCAATTCGTGGTATTTAATGAATGTTACCAGTAGAATTTTTTTAGAAATGGAGACTTAGATGGAACAAGCATATGTGACAGTTAAGGATGTGCGAAAAACATATCATATGGGCGAAGTTTCGATCCATGCAGTGGATGGCGTGAACTTTGAGATCAATAAGGGCGAGTTTGTTGTAATTGTCGGTCCATCCGGCGCAGGAAAAACGACAATACTGAATATCTTAGGAGGTATGGATACCGTTACAAGTGGTGAGGTGATTGTGGATGGTGTACATATCGAATCTTTCAAGAGCCGTCAGCTGACAAAATATAGAAGAGAGGATATCGGATTCATCTTCCAGTTTTACAACTTAGTTCCGAATCTGACGGCAAAGGAAAATGTTGAGCTTGCCCTTCAGATTTGCAGCAATCCAAGAGATGCCGAGACGGTATTAAGAGAGGTTGGACTTGGTGAGCGTTTGAACAATTTCCCATCTCAGTTGTCTGGTGGAGAGCAGCAGCGCGTGTCAATTGCCCGTGCACTTGCCAAAAATCCGAAGATGCTTTTGTGCGATGAGCCGACTGGTGCACTTGATTATGTGACTGGAAAGCAGATCTTAAAACTGTTGCAGGATACCTGTCGCAAGCAGAAAATGACTGTCGTTGTCATTACACACAACTCTGCAATTGCACCGATGGCCGATCGTGTCATTCGCATCAAAAACGGAAAAGCCGACAGTGTGGTCACAAATCCATCTCCAATTTCTGTTGATGAGATTGAGTGGTAAATCGGAGATTGCAAAAGTAAGGGGAAACACATATGGCAAGAAGAAAAAAGAAAGCATTAAATAAAGATATTCGAGTGGAAGTTCGAAAAAGCCTTGGCCGATATATATCGATCTTTTTGATTGTTGCGCTCGGCGTAGCGTTCTTTTCAGGTCTTCGCTCGACAGAGAGTGATATGCGCTATACAGGAGATGCCTTTGCAGATCGAAACAATCAGATGGATCTTCGTGTGATCAGCACAATGGGGCTGACGGACGATGATGTAGAGGCCTTGTCGAAGCTCGATGGCGTTTCAGGTGTGGAGCCAGGATACATGAAGGATGTGCTGACGAATCAAAATGAAACGGATTATGTAGTTGAATTATTGTCAATGCCAGACCAAATCAATCAGATTCAGGTGACAGAAGGTCGTCTTCCAGAAAAGGAAAACGAGTGTCTTCTTGATAACCGTCTAAAGAAGGCATTTGAGGTTGCTGTGGGAGATACGATTTCATTTACATCTGGAACGGATACGGCACTCGACGAGGATTTGACACAGACAACTTATACAGTGACTGGATTTGGCGATAGCCCGCTTTTTATCGGAATTGAGCGCGGAAGCAGTATGGTTGGAAGTGGTCAGATTAACGGCTTTGTGATTGTACAGCCTACTGTATTTACACAGGATTATTACACACAAATTTTCTTAACTGTGGCTGATGCATACGACGAGATTGCATTTACAGATGCCTATATGGATGCAGTTCGTCCAGTTCAGGAGCGCGTCGAGGCAATCGAAGATGAGCGTTGTCAGGCTCGCTATGATGAAGTGACAAAGGAGCCTAAAAATAAGCTTTCGGATGCCAAGACAAGCTGGCAGGAAGAAAAAGATAACGCAGATAGTGAGCTTTCGGATGCGAGAACTAAGCTTGATGATGCTTGGAAGCAACTAGACGATGCGAAGACAAAACTTGCATCGGGACGAGAAGAGTATCAGAAAACATATGATGAAACAGTTGCAAAGCTCACTGCACAACAGCAGCAGTTAGATGCCGGAAAAGCCATGATGAGCGAGGAGCAGATCACACAGGCGCAGAGCCAGATTGATGCAGCCTATGCGGCATTAGGTGAGGCAAAAACTCAGCTTGACGAATCTGAACAGCAGATCAAAGAAAATGAGGAAGAGTTAAATAAGCAGGAGACAACCTACGAGGAAAATAAAAAAGAGGCTGAACAAAAGCTTTCTGATGCATGGGCTGAAATTGAAGACGGGCAAAAGGAGCTTGACGAGATCGAGCTTCCAATCTGGCAGGTGACAAACCGTGAGGGACTTCCAGGCTACACTGATTATGGCAGCAATGCAGAGCGTATGGGTGCAATCGGAAAAGTGTTCCCGGCAATCTTCTTTTTGGTGGCAGCACTCGTTGCGCTGACGGCAATTACCCGTATGGTGGAGGAGCAGCGTACACTAATTGGAACTTACAAGGCACTTGGCTATAGTAAGGCATCCATTGCGAAGAAATATCTGTTGTATGCGTTATCGGCAACTTTGGGTGGCAGTATTGTCGGTGTCTTAATTGGAGAAAAGTTATTCCCATTTATCGTAATTGTTGCCTATCGACTGATGTACACGTCATTATTGACACTTGTAATACCGTATAACTGGTATTATGCGATCATGTCAACTGCACTTGCAGTCTTAAGTGTTACACTTGCTGCGATGGCAGCTTGTTATCGTGAGCTTTCGGCTGAGCCAGCTGTCTTGATGCGACCAATTGCGCCAAAGCCAGGAAAACGAGTACTATTAGAGAGAATTGGCTTTATTTGGAAGCACCTTTCTTTCTCACAGAAAAACACGTTCCGAAACCTATTTCGCTATAAAAAGCGTTTACTTATGACAGTCTTTGGAATTGGCTGTACGACAGGTCTAATGGTCGTTGGATTTGGATTAAAGGATTCCATTATGAACATTGCATCTCTTCAGTATGACAATATTCAACTCTACGATGCGATGGCAGCACTCAATACCGATGAGACGGATAAGTTAGAGGATGCTGATGACAAGCTAAATCATATTTTTGCATCTGAATCTGGTATTGAGGAGTATGCAGAGGTCAGT
>CAUCWU010000327.1 GCA_958446555.1 uncultured Lachnospiraceae bacterium
GATAAAAAGGTATTTGTTACAAAAGGACAATATGCAGATAATATTGTCACTTTCGTTATTAGAAAGCAGATGACAGTTGTTTCGGGACGGGTACGATGTAAGGTGAAAGTTGTATCTGGAGAGAAGGAACTTGAGTCTGCTCCTATTATCTTGAGAGTGGATGAAGCTGGTATTAAAGAAGATGCAGATATATCAAAATCTGACATTGCAGATGCAGTTGCCGATGCAACTCAAAAAATTGTAGATCAGGTAGCTGCAGGGATTCCAGCTGATTATAGGGTGCTGTCAGCGCAGACAAATGAGAACACGGAAAATTTAAAAACAGCTGAAGAAAAACTTAAAAAGCTTCAGGAAGAAGTAGCAAAGATTAAGTCGGAAGGTGTCGATGGGGTTCTGAATGAAAATGATGTTAAGAATGCAGTCGATAAGTATATGGAATCCAATACCGTAGATGGGCTTTTTACTCCAAACAACTTGGTATTATATGAAGAAGTAGATGATGAGGATTCAGCGCCGATCACAGCCGCAGATATTATATCGGAAGTACTGGCACAGTTAGAACTGAAATCAATTGGAGGTTATAAACTTGGACTTTACATGGGATCAACATTGATTGACAGTATAGAACTGGAAGAATTTAGAGCATCTGACATTATATGTACAGGATTGAGTATAGAACCAGGAGAAACAACTGTGTATGGAAAAGCAACTGTAGAGCTGATTGCAAAAGCAACGCCGGTTGATTGTACTCAAAAGGTCCGCTGGTTTTCTGGTGATGAAGCTATGGCAACTGTGCAAAATGGTACAGTGCAGATGACTGGCAAATCAGGCAGCGTATCTATTATGGCAGTGTGTGGAAACTACAGAGCAACCGCGAAGATTACGGTTGAGCAGTATGTTTATACAGATTTTGATTGGCAGATTGGACTTTTGGGTGAGACCATGGGAGCAGCGTATTCTCGTAGCTCGGATTCACAAAATATGCGAATTTCATCTGCGTATATTGCCACTCCAGTTGATACAGAAATTATCATGACTGGAGGAACTGCCTATAAGTTTGAAACATTTTTCTATAAAAATGGAAAATTAGTTGCGCGTGGTGGTAAGTGGGATAATTGTAATATGACAGTAAAAATCAAGACAGATGAGTATGATGGTATTGCAATTAAAGTAATGAGAAATGGTTATGCAAAATGGGATGATACCTATATTGAAGCATTTGCTAAAACCGTTAGTATTCAGAGTGTGTGAGGAGGACAGAAATGGCATACAATCTTATTACAAAGGATGGACAAGTCCTTGCAAAAATTCTTCAATTTGTAGCTACAGATGATCAAGTCAATGTAGCCATCACTCAATACCTGCATGAGAATGGAGTTTCGTTGGCAGAGGGCATTGATCTGAAGAAGTTGAGCGAGAATGTATCGAAAAACATTTCGGAAATTACAGGCTTGAAGGAGTCTGTTTCAGATTTAAAGAAGCCACAGACCAACGTGTTACTTGAATATAAAGATCATTTCTTTTCATCTTGGGAGCGAGGCTATATCAATGAAACAACTGGAGTAGATACGGGAGATACTGTATACGTCCGAAGTAGTGGATATCAAAAAATTACATCCGGTGATACAGTCCTGATCAGTGGCTGCCCAGTAGGATATACTTGTGCATTTTATTTTTATGATGCAAACAAGAAGTTTGTTGGTGCATCAGAAATGCTAGCTTCAAATGGATACTATAAGATTCAGAATTCACAGGTCGGTTGGTACGTGCGTGCTGTTGTGTATGCAACATCTATTGATCTGAATGCAATCAATATTATTTTAGCTGGATCGGCAGTATCAAAGCTGTTGGAGCAGGTTGCAGCAGATAGTGGAGATACTGTACTTCTAGGGGAAGGCGAGCTGGATTCAGCGGGAAAGTTAGAATTGAATGTTACAAAGGCATCTATTGAAGCGGCACTAGACGCAAATTGTGCATTAATTGCGTTTGAGACTGATCTACATATTGGTTGCCCGTCTGGGCAGACTGCAGAAACAATCGCAAATTCAGCAACAAAGATCCGTCGACAGTTGGCAACTTATAATTCTATTGCAAAAGCATATCCGATTGACCTATGCGTATATGGAGGAGATTATCTCAATAATTCATCACAGACAAATAAAGAGACGGCAACGGAAGCGCTGAAGGCTGTTCGAATGCTAATTGATAAGACAGAAGGTGCTCCGGTAATTATAGCTAAGGGGAATCATGATGATAACACAATGTATACAGACTATAAAAACGGATATATTGCAATTGATTCTTTGTATAAGATCTTAACCAACAAAGACAGTACAACGGCCGTTCGCAATGCAGATCATCTGGAAATGTCCTATGGATATTATGATATTCCAAATAAGAAAATCCGAGTGTTTATTTTAAATACTTTGGACCTTCCAACGAAACTGAATGAGGATACAAATAAGATTACCTATTCAGCACAGAACGATGCAGGTTTTCGACAAGATCAACTTCAGTTTGTTGCAGATCATTTACAATTTTCTGAAAAAGGATGGCAGGTAATGTTTTTCTGTCATCATCCAATGATTCCGTTTGAGAAAGAAACTACGGAGGCAGACGGATATTCTGTTAGTGGAAAAGGTGGGTGCGTATTAGCAGCACATGGCGGCCAAGCAATGCTTGATATTATCGGTGCATTTGTAACTGGAACAAAAGGCATAGTGACAAATACAACACAAGATTTTGAAACATCTGTATCCTATGATTTCACAAAGAATAGATCGAATACAGTAATTGCGTGTGTTTATGGACACACGCATGTTGTATGTCATAAAATTGTGGACGGGATTCATCATATTGCCACGCGTGCAGTTTATGGTCATCCAACTTATAAATATGTTTCAACTGGCAATTACTTTGTTGTGGATCGGAAAAATCGAGTACTGAAATTGATTGCAAACGGAGATGGTGATGACTATGAGTTTGCATACTAAGTGGCAGTATGTGGTTCGTGCTGGTCCGAACCATTGCAAAAGATTGCTGCTTTTAGGCAGTGAAAAATCAAGTAAACGCTGCGAAAGCGCAGCGGAAAGGAAAAAGTCATGAAAATATTAGATACATATAACGCAGCTGCAGGTGCGGTGATTGCCGTGCTCAGCTATATCTTCGGTGAACATTGGGCATTATTTGCCCTGTTCTTGGCATTCAATGTTGCTGACTGGCTCACTGGCTGGGCTAAGTCAAGAATGGCTCAGAAGGAAAATTCAGCGGCAGGATGGAAGGGCGTACTCAAAAAGCTTGGCTATTGGCTTATGATCGCGGTGGCTTTTGGCGCATCTGCCACATTTGTTGAGATCGGCGTGACACTTGGCATCAGCCTTGAGATTACAGTATTACTCGGCTGGTTCGTATTGGCGTCTTTGATCGTCAATGAACTTCGCTCAATCCTCGAAAACTTCGTTGAGATGGGCTACAACGTACCTCGCATTCTGACAAAAGGCCTTGAAGTAGCAGATAAGGCAATCAATCAGCCAGGACAGGATGACAAGGAATAATCTATTAAGGTAGGAGGGCTTCGGCTCTCCTTTTTT
>CAUCWU010000328.1 GCA_958446555.1 uncultured Lachnospiraceae bacterium
GGAAGGAAAGAAGAGTATGGCATTCTCTATCACATTCGTTCCAAAGGATGAGGCAATGAGAGCGCATGCAAAATTAAAGTGATAGCAACTGTTTAAGCGACATTTCGATAAAAATGAAAAAGAGATCTTCTGAATGGAGTTTTATCAACCATTTGGAAGGTCTTTTTTCATTGACATACCTTTCCTGAGAGAGCTATAATAAAAAATAGTGTCTAATAAAACATAGGGAAGAATAAAATGAGATTCAAAGAAAATCAAAATCCGTTAAGAGTACATCGCATTCTGTTTGTCATTGTGCCGTTAATGATTTTTATTATCGTCACATTTGGCTATCAGAATAGCAAGCGGCTTCAGATACAGAATCAGGTTTATTGAGGATAATATTGAGGACGTCCGCCAATTTGTTGAAGCGTGTTTGAAGTAAGGATTAGAATAAAAATTGGAAGAAAAAAACGCTGTGCACATCGAAATTGATGTACGCAGCGTTTTTTTTAATGATAGCCCACGAGGTACAAGTGTAAACTCAATCCTTCGGCATTACGATCTTTGGCATCTTGCGCGGCGGCTGATTCTTTGGACCTTTATTCTGGCGGGAAGGATCCGGCTTGCCCAAAAACTTTTCAAGATCATCAGGCATATAGGTCTTAAGCTCAGACCATGCAGCGACAAGAGAAATAGCAGCGATTACGATATAGATGACCTCGCAGATTGCACTGCTCTCGATCACACCGGTTGCACGGACAGCAAAGAAGATTCCAAACAGAAGCTGAACAGCAATGGCCTTGAACATGCTAGTTTTTGCCTTGCGGCTTAAAAAGATTCCGATCAGAATGGAGACACCAAGGAAGGTTGCCATCTGGAAAATCAGGTCGGTACCAAGAAATAAAAATTCTTGAGATGGTGTTTGAATGAAGTTTGCCATAGAGTCAAGACCAGACTGAATCTCGGTAGCGTCCATGCCCTCGCTGATCATAGAGGAGACACTAGATGAAAGCTGTCCCTGGTTGATGGAGATTGCAGCAGAAACATAGCTCATGACATAGGAAAGACCCTGAGTTACAATTGGAAGAATACCAACGCCAAGTCCAAGGATGGCAGAGCTTGCAAATGCATTTTTCTGCTCAGGTGTTCCATCAGATTCTGCATTCTTTTGCCAAGAATGGTTAAGAGAAAAGCGAGAGCAGATGAGGATTGCCAAGAAGCTAAACACGATCAGAAGTGTGACATGCAAGATGTCTGCAGCAACTGTGTTTGCTGACAAAAATTCCTTGACTGGCGCAATCTGTGCAGCCAAAAGCTCAATGACAGACGGCAGGATGCCTACGCCAACCATGTAAGCGAGAAGACCAAAGGTCATTGCATACACATCAAAGCGGAATCTGTTTTTCATACGGATGATCAGATAAACCGGAACGGCGATCATAATTGCAAGTGAGATCACCATAAAAATAATGGAGAGAACCGGCACACGCATCGCATAGTCGAAGGCAAAATCCTCCGGTACCATAGATGAGACGGCAGCGCCCTCAGAAGCAGCTTCAGCAACCGTCTCGGCAACTGTTTCTGCTACGGATTCAGCAGCAGTAGAAGCTGCTGCAATGATAGATAAAAACCCCATAATACCTCCTTAAAGCTCCTATTTTTAGCACAGAAGCATATAAAATTAACTATAGCAGAGACGAAAAATTGTGTCAATATACGCTGTTTATACTTCATTATTTTTTTAGGAATTGATTGACATTGGTTGATCAATGTGTTATGCTAACCGTGTTGGCGTAAAGCGAATACGCTGCGCCTCAATTTATTTTTTGGAGGTATCACCATGAAGGGTACAGTTAAGTGGTTCAACAATCAGAAGGGTTATGGTTTCATTTCTGATGAGTCTGGTAAGGATGTATTCGTACACTACTCCGGACTGAACATGGAAGGTTTCAAGTCTCTTGACGAGGGCGCTTCTGTAGAGTTCGATGTAATCGACGGAGCTAAGGGACCGCAGGCTGTTAACGTTACAAAGCTGTAATTGAAACAGACCGCCGCGATTAATTTCAATTATACCATGTACCTATTCTTTTTTAAATAAATGCAATATCGTATTAGGTAGTGAGATTAAAAGCAAAAGACATAACAGTTCGCTGTTATGTCTTTTTCAGCTTATGAACAAATCAATGGGGATAAAATTGCCCCAGATATCTTTTTATGAAAGGTTTGGTTATTAAAATGGCACAGAATCCAGTAGTTACAATCGAGATGGAAAATGGCAGCGTGATCAAGGCAGAGCTGTATCCACAGGTTGCCCCGAACACCGTAAACAACTTTATCAGCCTGGTAAAGAAGGGCTTCTATGATGGCGTGATCTTTCACCGCGTAATCAGCGGCTTCATGCTGCAGGGCGGAGATCCGGACGGCACCGGTATGGGCGGCCCAGGCTACAGCATCAAGGGTGAGTTCACTCAGAATGGCTTCAAGAACGACTTAAAGCATGAGCCAGGTGTTCTTTCCATGGCAAGAACCATGATGCCAAACAGCGCAGGAAGCCAGTTCTTCATCATGCATCAGGCAGCTCCGCACTTAGACGGCGCATATGCAGCATTTGGTAAGGTAACCGAGGGCATGGACGTCGTAAATGCAATCGCAGCAGTACCGACCAACTACAATGACAGACCGCTTGAGACACAGCGCATGAAGAAAGTAACTGTAGAGACCTTCGGCGAGGAGTATCCAGAGCCAGAAAAGTGCTAATTTTAAGGAAGTTAAAAGTTCTACGTTCGTGACTTTTAACCCCTGGTATCATAATATGAAAAAAACAAAAATGGCAGAAAAAGGCGAAGTGGTACTCACCGATTCGCCAGAAGAAGCTCACATTCTTCAAAAAAACATTCCTGTCATCGGCATATGTAGTCCCGGATCAGATAAGGATTGGTCCGGGATTTCTTTTTTGGCTGAGGACTGGGAGGAGGTAGATGATGAATATGCAGAGCTTGCGTTCTGTAGATACTTTCATTTGCCAAGAGTGTTGGTTTGTGGAGAGTGGTCAGTGACCAGTGAACAAAAGTTAGTGATTGGTGGCCAGAATTTTGAAGAACAAACACATACTTGGTCGATCCGCGAGGCAGACAAAAAAGATGCGAAAGCATTTGAAGCACTTTACAATGACGACGAAGTAAAACGCTTTCTTCCTTATCCACTAGAAAAACAGGCGCAAACTTGTAAAGACTGGGAAGACTGGATTGAAGGCTTACATCACTATGTCTACCCATCCGAAGAGCCATCTATGTGGGTATTAGCAGATGAAAATGATGATATGATAGGGCGGATAGGGCTGGAATATAAAGAAGAAAATAAGGAAAATGGCACACCAGACGGATATTATCTAGGCTATGCAATCCTGCCCAAATGGAGAAAAAAAGGATTGACCACACAGGCAGCCAGTCGCTTGACTACGTATTGCTTTGAATACTGGGAGCTAGAAAAAATCTATCTTTTGTGCAGCAGCGAGAATGTGGCCTCGCAGAGGACGGCATGTGCGTGTGGGTTTACATTTGTAGGGACGGTAACAGAGAATTCGAAAGAGGAACTTTTGTTTACAAAG
>CAUCWU010000329.1 GCA_958446555.1 uncultured Lachnospiraceae bacterium
GCATCATAGCATGGAGAAACGTGAAAAAATTACCGTCAAGATTGCAAAGATCAAAAAAACACAGTAATGAGTGGTTTTGCAGGTTTCAAGTTTAAAACCTTTCATGCGAGTAGCTTTTTGTTTTTTGAACTTGGCATAACCCAAATTGAATAAAAACGAAAAAGAAAAAGATACTGATACAGTAGGAGTCGATTCTGCTGCATCGGTATCTTTTTTTTTATAATGAAAAAGTGGACTGTAACGAAATAATTTATTGTAATCGTTCAAAAACGTCTAAATAATCATAAATTAATCAAACTTGTGCAGGATATACCAAAAAAATCCACCAAATTCGTGCATAATATTGATTGATTTTGAATGAAAATGATTATATAATCACACCATAAGCTACAGAAAAGCAACGGATTACAAAAAGAAAAAACGCTGCGGATAGGCAAAAAGAAAAGGAGGAAGGTAGGTCATGATTTACACAGTGACATTCAATCCGTCATTGGATTACATTGTTTCTGTGCCGGGTTTTGCACTGGGAAAGACGAATCGAACCGAGTCTGAACAGTTGCTTCCAGGTGGAAAGGGAATCAATGTTTCAATTCTGTTAAATCATCTGGGAATCGAGAGTACAGCACTTGGCTTTTGTGCAGGTTTTACTGGAGAAGAGATCAAGCGCCAGCTGCAAGAGCAGGGCATTAAAACAGAATTTATCCAGATGGAAAACGGATGCGCCCGCATCAATTTAAAGCTTCAAAATGTTGAGGGAACTGAGATTAACGGTATGGGACCTGCGATCAGCAAGGAGAAGACAAAGGAGCTTTTAGATCGTCTGGATACCTTAAAGGAAGGCGATGTGCTTGTTTTGGCAGGAAGCATTCCAGCATCCATGCCGGATGACATGTATCGAAACATTGCAGCTATGGTGGATGGAAAAGGTATTTTATTGGCAGTCGATGCGACAAGAGATTTGCTTGTCAACGTCCTAGAATATCATCCATTCGTCATCAAGCCAAACAATCATGAGCTGGGTGAGATTTTCGATGTGACATTGACGACAAGAGAGTCAGTTGTGCCATATGCAAAGAAGCTTCAGGAAAAGGGAGCGAGAAATGTGTTAATCTCGATGGCCGGAGAAGGTGCCGTGCTTGTCAGTGAGACAGGAGAGGTTTACATGGCAGAGGCACCAAAGGGCAAGCTAATCAACGGTGTCGGTGCAGGAGATTCGATGGTTGCCGGATTTTTGGCAGGTTGGATGAAGTCCCATGACTATAAAGAAGCATTTAAGACAGGCGTTGCCTGCGGAAGTGCAAGTGCATTTTCAGAATATTTGGCAGACAAAGAGAAGATTCAAGAGGTCTATGATCAGGTAGTGGTTGAGAGTAGACAAGATTTGGCATAAAGGATTGGTAACAGTTGGGGCAGAAAATATTCAGAACCCAACATCATAATAGAAAGCGAAATTGCAAATACAAGAAATCAAAGAGAAAGGCAGGGTTCGATATGAGAATCACAGATTTGCTTGATGCAAGAAGCATTTCCCTGACATCAACGCCCAAGACAAAGAGTGAAGCACTCGATCAGGCAGTGGCATTGATGGTAAAGAGTGGAAAAATAGGTGATGAGGATGCATACCGCAAGCAGGTGTATGCAAGAGAAGAGGAAAGCACCACTGGAATCGGAGAGGGAATTGCGATTCCACACGGAAAATGTGATGCCGTCAAAAAGCCAGGTCTGGCGGCAATGGTAATCAAGGACGGAGTCGAGTTTGATTCACTTGACGGTGAGCCGGTTACACTTCTTTTCCTGATTGCAGCACCAAACACAAAGGACAATGTACATCTGGATGTGTTAAGTAAGCTGTCAGTTATGTTGATGGATGAGGATTTTACAGAGAATCTTCGAAATGCGAAGAGCGTTGATGAATTTTTGAGCATTATCGATCAGGCTGATGAGGAAAAGGCAAGCATCGATGAGCGTCTGGAGCAGACAAGCATTTCTGATGAGAAGTCAGAAGAGGCGGCTGTCCAAGTAAAGAAGATCTTAGCAGTTACGTCTTGTCCAACTGGAATTGCTCATACCTATATGGCAGCAGAAGGACTTGAGAAGGCAGCAAAGAAGTTAGGCTGTCGCATCAAGATTGAGACAAGAGGCTCTGGTGGAGCAAAGAATGTGCTGACACAGGCTGAGATTGACGAGGCCGACTGTATTGTAGTGGCAGCCGATGCCAAGGTTCCGATGGAGCGTTTTAACGGAAAGAAAGTTATTGAATGTCAGGTATCCGATGGAATCAGCAAGGCAGAAGAGCTTTTAACACGGGCAATGTCCGGTGATGTGCCAGTTTACCATGCATCTGGTGCAGGAGAGTCAACTAGTCAGTCAAGCACAAAGAATAGTGGCAGCGTAGGACATCGCATTTACATGCAGTTAATGAATGGTGTTTCTCATATGCTTCCATTCGTTGTCGGTGGTGGTATTTTAATTGCACTTGCATTTTTGATCGATGGATTCGGCGTCGATATGGCAGCACTGTCAGCTGAAGAGCGATCCGCATTTGGAAGCATCACACCGGTAGCGGCGATGTTAAAGAGCATCGGTGACACAGCATTTTCCTTTATGCTCCCAGTATTGGCAGGTTTTATCGCGATGGCAATTGCAGATCGCCCTGGTCTTGCAGTTGGTTTTGTCGGTGGTATGATTGCCCATAGCGGAAAATCTGGTTTTTTAGGTGCACTTGTCGCAGGTTTTGCAGCAGGCTATATCATTCTTGGACTCAAGAAGTTATGTGATAAGCTTCCAGAGGCACTTGAAAAAATTGCACCGGTTTTGATTTATCCAGTAGTCGGCATTTTGGCAATGGGTCTTTTAATGAACTTTGTAGTGGAGCCTATCATGGGTGGTGTCAACACTGCACTGAATAATGGCTTGACAAGCATGGGCGGTTCCAGTAAGCTTTTACTAGGATTTGTCCTTGCCGGTATGATGGCAATTGATATGGGTGGTCCGTTCAATAAGGCAGCCTATGTATTTGGTACAGCAGCAATCGCATCTGGAAACTATGATGTAATGGCAGCAGTTATGATTGGCGGTATGGTTCCACCTTGTGCAATTGCACTGGCAACCATTTTATTTAAGAATCGCTTTACAAAGGAAGAAAGGGATGCAGGTCCGACCAACTTTATCATGGGTCTTGCATTTATCACAGAGGGAGCAATCCCGTATGCAGCAGCCGATCCGCTTCATGTCATTCCGGCATGTGTAATCGGATCTGGAATTGCAGGTGCAGTGAGCATGCTCTTTAACTGTACACTGATGGCACCGCACGGAGGAATCTTCGTATTCCCAGTAGTTGGAAACGCGCTGATGTATCTGCTTGCACTGGTAATTGGAACGGTTGTTTCAACATTGTTACTGGGCGTATT
Source organism: uncultured Lachnospiraceae bacterium (assembly GCA_958446555.1). Taxonomy (GTDB): domain Bacteria; phylum Bacillota; class Clostridia; order Lachnospirales; family Lachnospiraceae; genus Anthropogastromicrobium. The sequence continues at coordinate 3,411 of CAUCWU010000329.1, forward strand.
AAAAAAGCCAAGAGAATAAAACAAACGAAAAGGAGAATCATCATGAAAGAATTTACTTACACCATCACTGATCCAGAAGGAATCCACGCTCGTCCAGCAGGAGAGCTTGTAAAGGCAGCGAAGGCATTTGAGAGCACAATTAAGTTAAATAAGGATGGAAAGTCAGCAGATT
>CAUCWU010000330.1 GCA_958446555.1 uncultured Lachnospiraceae bacterium
CTCCATCTCAGACTGAATCTTGGCTAGTTCTTCTTTCGTCAACACAAGTCCATTGTCAAAATGACAAAACAGCCCCTTACTGAGAGAAAAATCCACCTTCACTTGATTGTTTCCAAGTCGCTCCTTTGGAATTGTATTCCCGAGAGCCTTTAGTAAGAGAAGGACCACACTTCTTCGATATGCCATATTTCCTGCCTGACTCTGTGTCGTAAAAAATGTTACCTCAGCCCCATCCTTCATATATTTCCACAGCTCCTGAAGCTTTCCATTTACCGATGCTAACACAATTTCATGTTCAAACTCAGGCTGCAAAGTTCTGGCAAGCTCAAGATATTTTGTACTATCTGCATACTGATAGGGTTTTCCATTATAATATACGGTTATCATGTTTACTCCTTTCTAGATCGTAAAAACCTGCACTTTCTTCTCGTTGGTACGGTTAAAATCTCGATTGATGAACTTAAAACCTCCGACAAATATTGCTCTGTGCACTCACAAAAGCCCTCCTCGGCAACTGATCCAGACAATTCTAAGATGGTTCGATGCTCACCACAAGCTTTCATTGCATCCTGATAGCCGACACCACAGGTGACAATCAACTGAGCACCGCGCATCATTGCAAGATCTAAGCTTTTCTCATCTGCCCACACAGCTACTGCTACATCTGAAAATGGAAGCTCATCATCCTCCTCAAATCCATAGACACGGACCTGTTCCTGAGAAAATTCATTCGATATACTATCGACAATTTCCTCAAATGTCTTTTTCTTCTTATAATGACCAATGCGTCCAAATCCGCTCTGGCAAATGCTTCCTTCCACACCCTCATACTCAATAAGTGGATCAGTAGCGGAAATGCCGGATAAGTCAAGCTTTGACGCAATCCAATCTGCTGTTCCACCTTTGCACAAATCAAAGCTGCTTCCTGTCGCATAGCATGCAATATCATATCTTAATAACTGCAGCAGAAGGCGCCCTGCGTAGCTTCCGCTTCCAATTTTTAAAATTGGCTCTTTGATAATCGGCTCATATGAAATGATCATATCAGCCTGCACTGATATTGCATAGTCCACAACCTCCTGATCCACGCAATATGTAATTATGATTGTAGAAACGTTTTTGTCACTTCTTCCCACAATCAATCCTGTATTCTGATCTCCTGCTGCCAAAGATACCTTTTTTGGAACCAGCTTCTCTAACTGTTTTTCAATATCACTACACTTCATCCGAGTGCCTCCTTAAGCTTAATTTACCATCTGACGACGCAGTTTTACGCAATTAATATCATCATGTAACTTTGCAATTCGCTTGGCCGCCCGCTCATTTTCCGGAGCAGTTTTCATTTTCTCCAAAATCTGCTCATATTGTCTCTCTTCTTTTTCTAGAAAAGCTAGAAACGTCTCTGTATCCTCTGCACAGATATCTTTTCCGTAGCGATATTCTTCCTCCGACCATTCTCTTTCGTCCTGTTTTACAAGGACATGGAAGATAAAGTAAAATTTCCCCTCATCACACAGCATATGCTCGTATTCAATAAAATACCCGTTTGAGGACAGATAACGGCGCACATCTGCCAATTCCGATTGAGGAGAAAGAATCAGCTCTTGAAAGCTTTTTGCTGTTTTTTCGCTATCTGACAAAAGGCGAATCATCAAAACGCCACCAATACCAGCCATAATGAGCGTCTCTGCCTCGCCTGGGCGAATATTTACCAGTCCATCTGACAGTCTTGTCTGTATTTTTTCTGAAAGCCCATGCTCTTTTATATGCGCCTCTGCCCGTGAGAGTGGACCTGGCCTTACATCGGCCGCCACTGCTGACGGCGCGACACCCGACTCCACAAGCAAAATTGGCACAAAGCCATGGTCACAGCCGACATCGGCGACACGATTTCCGTTTGTCACCATTGATGCCACTGTTTCCAATCGTTTTGATAATCTCATATTGTTATAATTTCCTCTCTTTTGTGCTATCTATATGATACCAAGGTCAAAAGCTCCAAAAGCTGTTCGTGCTTGTACGATATGGAGTTTGACCTTGTCACTCTAAGAAATCTCTTAATTTTCGGCTCCTCGTCGGATGCTTTAGCTTTCTAAGTGCCTTCGCTTCAATCTGGCGAATTCGCTCTCTTGTGACATGAAAAATCTGCCCCACTTCCTCTAGCGTTCTTGCTCTTCCATCTGTTAACCCGTAGCGAAGGCGAAGAACCTCTTCTTCCCGACGAGTCAATGTGTGAAGTGCCTCTGAAAGTTGTTCATTTAATAAAATTCTCGTTGTCTCCTCAAGCGGAATCTTCGAGCTTGCATCTTGGATAAAATCGCCTAGATGCGTCTCTTCCTCTTCGCCAATCGGCATCTCCAACGACACCGGCTCCATATTCATTTTAATTGCATCGCTGACCTTTTCAACCGAAAGTCCTAGCGCATCAGCAATCTCCTGCACACTCGGTTCCCTGCCAAGCTCTTGCACCATGCTGTGTGATTTGCGCATAATGCGGTTCATATTTTCTACCATATGAACTGGAATTCGGATCGTTCTGGACTGGTCAGCAATGGCTCTTGTAACTGCCTGACGAATCCACCAGGTCGCATAGGTTGAAAACTTGTAGCCTTTTGTGTAATCAAATTTTTCAACCGCTTTCATAAGACCCAGATTTCCCTCCTGAATCAAATCAAGAAGGGGAAGACCACAGCCGTTATAGTGCTTGGCCACGCTGACAACAAGCCGCAGATTGGCCTCTGCTAGCTTTTTTCTGGCCTCCTCATCTCCAAGTGATGCCCGTCTTGCAAGCTCCATCTCCTCTTTTGCATCCAGAAGAGGGACCTTTCCAATATCTTTCATATAAAGCTTGATCGGCTCGTCCTCATCATAGGAGGTGGCTTCTGGCTGAATTCCTTCTCGAATTTCTTCGCGAATTTGTTCGCTTGCCTCCTCTTCGTTAATCTCGATACTGCTATGCCCGAGGACCTCCAAAACACGGCTTAATTTTTCTTCAGTGCGTATTGTTTCTGGAATTTTTTGCTCAATCTGGGAAAGGGTTAAAAAACCGCCCTGCTTTTTTCCCAAACCAATCAATTCCACTACTCTTTTGTCAGATTCTAACTGCTTCATTTCCATGTCTGCCTTCATTCTGCCCGCAGGCGTTTTTGTTTGAATCGTTATGATGTCTGACTATATTGTTGCCTTATTAAAAAGATATATTCAAATGATCGAGTCCCTTTAACGCTTCCATCAGCTCCTGAAGACGCTTGATATCGTCTGTCGTGTCAGCTTCTTTTTGTAAGCTGTGACGTTTCAAACGAATCACACACTCACGAATGCCTCTTGTCTTTTCCGAACCCGACGCATCTTGAACCAGCTCACCATTAAAGATTTTTGCAACCTCCTGATACTGATTTTCGTCCTCAATAAAATTTGTAAGAAGCTCGGCTGGATTCACCTTTCCCTGCTCAATCTGTCGATATAAGATACGAGCGACCTCCTGATAAAGAGAGTCCGAAAAGTCTTCCGGTGTAATAATATCAGCCAACTGACCAAATTTTTCTGGATGCTCACTAAGCCATGTCAAAAGC